>JBEKCP010000014.1:0-33542 GCA_050014815.1 Thermoguttaceae bacterium
TTCGAGGCGGAGGCTCGCACGGTCGCGGCGCAATTGCGCCACCCGGTCGTAGGCCGTCGAGCCCACCACGGCGAGCTTGTCCGCTGAAGCCCCGCGCCGCAGGAAACACCGCCGGGGAAAATCGCCGTTGAGCAAGGCCAGGTCCTCGAGCGGCTCACTGATCTCCGGGCTATCCACCGAATAGCCGTATTGCACGGAGAAACTGCGGACCCCCGCCAGGCGCGCTCCGGCAATCAAGGATCGCACGGCCTCTCCGCCGTCCTGCGGGACGACAATGCCCCTGATACGGCGGCGTTTGCACCACTCCTCGACCGCCAGGATGTTGGCGATCACGGAATAGAGGTGGTTGACCGCCGTTTCCAGAAAGGGCAACAGCAATGGCCGCAGGTCCCAACCCCTCCACTGGGCCAAAGGATTCAAACGTCCCTCGCGACGCAGCGCGGCCCATCTGCCGCGCAATTCCCCGGCTGCACGCCAGGCTTCCAGGAGGATGCGCGGCGATCGCGCACTGGCCGGTGTGTCCCATTCCCAGCGGTCCTCCAAATCGAAGGGGGCCGACGCCTGCCAGCCACTGACGCATGCGCTCATCCGCCCCCGGCTGACCGCGGCCTCCGCCACCGGCAGAATCGTCGGAGCTATCTTGGGCGACCAGGGGAAGAACGCCAGGTCCACCGGCTTGCCGGCCGCCGCCGCGCCGCCGCGCCACGCCACCCGTAACAACGCTCTGGTCATGCAGAGTGATCGAAACAGTCTGCCGTGGTAGACCAGGGCACCCAATCGCCGCGACACCGGCAGCGAACACGAAAACTCAATCCTGACGCCGGGATGCCGCGCCATGACGCATTGGGCCGCACGGCCGCGAACCTCGTCGACTTCGCCGAGCGGAATTACCGATCCTGCGTGCCCCGCGACGAGGTCGTCCAGCAGGGCCAAGTCCTGGAACCAGCGCGGCCAGGTCAGCCAACCCCACGTCCCCTCGAATAAACGCGGCAGGTTGATGCCGCGAAACATGAGCGCATCGCCCAGCAGCCCGCCGGGCGCTGCCGGATTGCCGAACAGGGAGTCGAACAGCAGGCGCGGCCCCTCGCCGCCGTTCCACTCGGGACGCCGACGCCAAAGCGAGCCGTTCACCTGGGAACCGTCATGCGCCGTGCCCTGTGGTGCGACCGCGGCTGCTCCAGGACGTTCTTGAACCTCGCGATCCATCCGATTCATTTTCTCAATAGAAAACAAACATCTACATTGTCGCTGTCGAGGTACTTGTATTTCTCCTCCTTGACGAGTTGAAGGTCCGGGAAGGCATCTTTGTAGACTCTGGCAAAATCTGCCTTCCACAGCAGGTTATCGTGTCCCCGATACTCTACCTCCCGATAGTCTTCGCAAAAGTACTCGAACCCGTAGATATAGCAGCCCGTGCAACGGTAGATTTCCGCAAGGGCGCGCTGGATATCCGCTGGCGCAATGTGTATCAATACGCCTGCCGTGAGAACCAAGTCAAAGTAGCCGTCCTTAAAAGGCAAATCGAACGCCGAACCCTGAATTATGTTGATTCTGCGTGTTCTTTCTTTGGCCTTCTCCACTGCATACCACTGCAATTCCACGCCGTAGAGGTTCTGAAAACCCATGTTTTGCAAGCAGAGGAGGTGGTTTCCGATATTCGCTCCTACCTCCAGTATTCTGATCGAGCGATCAAGTTGCCCGACGAACTGCTCACTGATCTCGGTCCGTGTTAACCCGTAGCGAGCACGCCACAGTTCTTCCATCTCGGCGAGCGACGAGGCGTTCCTCTCAGTGTAGTCTCGCCCGAAGTCTCCCGCCCATATATCCATTTGCGCAGTTGCTTTGACAACTTTCCCCATTTGCCTGCCTTTCCATTCGTGAGCCCTTTTGCGCCACCAGGAGCTGCACAAGAGCCTGCGACCTGAGCAAACGTCCCAAATGAATGCTGACCATCGATTCCATGAACCGTTTCTCGCACCTTCGCGATACGCAAAAACCCATCACCCGGTCCGTTACGGAACTGTCAAATAGTATCATTCCCGAGTGGCGATGCACTTCAAAACCAGCGCTGGTTACCAGCGTGGCCAATTCGGGTCTTGAGTACTCGCGGAAATGGGTCACGTCCATCACTGACATCGGCTTGCCTAGGCAACGGAGAAGGCGGTTGATGGCGCGCAGCGAATTCGGCGTGGATAATATCAGTATGCCGCCCGGTTTCAGACGCCCATGTATTGCTCGAAGAAGAGCGATGGCATCGGGCACGTGCTCAATCGTCTCAAAACACACCACCGCATCAAAGCCGCAGTCATCGAGGTCCTCTACAAGACACTCCCTGAACGCAAGATTATCAATACGGTTGTGCGTCGCACGTTCCCGGGCCAGTCTTATCGGCAACGCGGCAATGTCGATTCCCAGTCCTTCGCCAATGCTTGGAGCCATCGTGCGCAAGACCAATCCTTCCGAGCAGCCAACGTCCAACACCCGCATGTTTCGCGTAATACCGTACCTCCCGATGTGGCGCAACGCGTATCTGGCACGGTATACCCTGACATTTATCTGTCCCTGATCGAAATCATAACCTGCCGCAGATGCGGAGAAGGCACTCCGGTTGAGCTCAATTTGTGAAGCGTATGATGACGGCGGCTGATTGGGCTCTATGGGGTCTCTAGCGTCTTTCAAAAACACTCCCCTTTCCTGCGGTTTGCGAAGGCATTTTACCCGGCATCATCAGGGGGAGTTCCCGGCGCTCCCGTTTCGGCGGCCTTGATGGCATGATGCTCCCGTTTCAGGCGAAAGATGATCGCATAGCAGGCGAGGGCGAAAGCGGTTTGTCCGATCAACATCGCCTGGGGAAAGACGACCAGCGCCACGTCGCCGCGAGTCAGCCAAATCAGGCTGACGCCATAGGCCGACATGCCAATAAGGATGGCAGCGAGGTAGGCGCGTTGCCGTCGCACGACGTTGAAGACGTTGGCGATGGGCAGCAGACTCTCGATCACGGCGCTCAGCATCGTCCATTGCATGGCCGGCACCGCTTCCACGTAGCGCGGCAGGACGATGCGGACCGCCGGATCCGCCAGCCACCATGCGGCGGCAACCAGAAGAATCATTCCGGCGACCGTGAACAGCGTTGGCTTGACGGCCATTTTCAGCAGATCGTTCAACTCGCCGGTCCGCCCGAACCGTTCCGCCATGCGGGGGTATAGAATCTGCGATACCGACGAGGGCAGCAACTCGAGCATTCCCGCCGTGGTCGTTACCATGGCATAGAGTCCCATTCCCTTGATCCCCGTGAACGCGAGCACCAGGGTACTGTTGATCACGAGCCACCAGGCGTAGACCTGCCCGACGACGAAGATCGGGGCGCCGATGACGAACAGGTGTTTCCAATGCACCGTGTTCCAGCGAGGGCCGACCCGGAGCGGCCGCCAGTAGTAGAACATGGCCGTGCTTGTTATGGCCATGATCGTCGCCCGCAGGCAGATCCCGTAAAAATTCATTAGCACCACCAGCGCCACCAGGACCAGCCCGAGCGCATTCTGGACGACCTGGACCATCGCCAGCCGCGCAAAGTCGTGGGAAGTGCGGTAGGTGACCTGAAGGTAACAAGTCCCGTAGAACAGGACGAATGCCATGATTGCGTTGGCGGCCCAGCCGGCCGACATCTCCCAGCGACCGCAGGCCAGGTGCCATCCGGCAATGGCCAAGAGGGCGCCTGCAACGACCACGCCGAGCAGCACGGCCCAGGCCTGGGCAGCGGCGGCGAGTTGCTCGGCCCGAGAGCGTTCGCCTTTGCCGATGAAGTAAGGCAGCTCGCGATTCAGACCATTGAGGATGCCCGCTTGCAGGAAGGGTATGTAGCCCTGGACCAGCCCGATCCCGCCGAAGAGCCCTAGCACCGAGGGCGCCACCACCCGCGCCTGGAGCAGGCCGCCCAACGCCCCAAGGACGCGGGCCAGGAGCTGCCCGCCGGCGAACGTCCCAACCAGGAACACTACAGACGATCGGCGGGGTGAGCGGGCGGCGGATGGCGGCTCGGCGGACAGGACCGATTCGGCGGTTTCCGGCAATTCGACGGACATGCGTTAGGCGATCAACTCCCACTTCAGCGGCGTACCGGCCTGGATGTCCCGCGCGGCCCGGCGGCCGAGCACCTCGGGAAGGAACTTCGGCGGCAGACCGTCGGCAGGGCGGACACTCCGCACGTTTTCCGGCGTGAACACGTCGCCCTCCCGAACGTCCTGGGCCACGAAGAGCGATCGGCGGAAAGCGCGGCTGGCGGCCTCGCGCGGGCTGACGCCGTAATCTACCCGCCCCACCGCCTGCTGCGCGGTCCGGACGGCCTCGACCATGGCCCGAAACTCGGCCGGCTCGAGCGAGAAGGCCGCATCCGGGCCGGGCTCGCTCCGCGACAAGGTCAAGTGTTTCTCGACAATACACGCGCCCAGGGCCACGGCCGCCACCGGCACCGCGATGCCCAGCGTATGGTCCGAGAGACCGACCGGCACGCCGAACGCCTCGGCCAGGTGCGGGATCGTCGCCAGGTTCATCTCCTCCGGCTGCGCCGGGTACGCGCTGCTGCACTTCAACAGGGCGATCTCGGTTGCGCCGGCCCGGCGGGCCGCCTCGACCGCCTCGCCGATCTCCGAGAGCGTCGCCATGCCCGTCGAGACGATCATCGGCTTCCCCGTCCCGGCAATCCTCTCGACGAGCGCCAGGTCGACCAGCTCGAACGACGCCACCTTGTAGGCCGGCACGTCCAACGCTTCCAGGAAGTCCACGGCCGTCGCGTCAAACGGCGTGCTGAAGGCAACCAGGCCCAACTCGCGGGCCCGGTCAAACAGCGGCTTGTGCCATTCCCAGGGCGTGTAGGCCTCCTGGTAGAGATCGTGGAGCCGCTTTCCGGCCCAGGGGCTCTGGGGGTCGGAAATGACGAACGAGCCGCCGCCGACATCGAGGGTAATCGTGTCCGCCGTATAGGTCTGAAGCTTGATCGCATCCGCGCCGGCATCCGCGGCGGCCTGGACGATCTTCAGGGCGCGGTCCAGCGACTGGTTGTGGTTGCCGGACATCTCGGCGATGACGAAGGGCGGCACGCCGCCGCAGATTCGCCGATTGCCGACCCGAATCGAGTACTTGCGGTCAGGGCTTGCTGGCGTCGACATGTTCTCCTCCCTCCTCAAGGCCGGGTCTTTGTCTTCAAGTTATTTTCGCCGCCCCTTGTCGGATGATGTCCAGACTGCGAGGTCCTTCGTTCAAGAGGAGATCCACGGTGGAGAGGTGGGAGAGAAAGGGGCCGTGAAGTTGCCGGTAGACAGGATGCTCGTACGACTGGAAAACGGTACGTATCCCCTCCTTCTCGAACAGGGCGGCATCAATTACCTCTTGCGCTCCGCCTGCATCGTAAAGCGTATCTGCGTTCAGTACCCGGCAGAGATCAATAACGTGTTCGTTTCTTTCTTTCCGGCATTGAAACGACGAGGCGAATCGGAGAGGGGTTTCAATCCCGAGAGGCCGGCGGAGCAAATCGATCACAGCGCTGTTCAACTCCGAAAGCTTCGTCCACGGTTGAAGATACAAATCATGCAAGGCAGGAAGGTAACGGCTCGCAAAAGGCGCCTTTGCATAACTAAATTCGATGGAACGGAAATGCTTGGATGCCCAAGGCTGCCGGGCATCGATTTCCACTTCCGAGATCTCCTGAAACTGGCGACCGGAAGTGAGGATGGGCACGGAAAGGAGGAGTTCTCCAGTCGAGGCCTTAATGCGATTTCGACATTGCCAGCTCTTCTTCACGAACTGCACGTCATCCAGGAATACGAAAACGTCGCTTTGAACCATCAGATCGAAGTAGCCCATCCACGGCAAGTACGTCGGCTGCATGATGGCGATTTTCATGGGCTTTCAGATCCTTGCAGCTATCAGGCCGGCGATTGCCCGAGCCACCGCCAACATCGGGTCCGCGGGAAACCTCGCCCACGCGGTGCGGCGAAGGCGTTCTCGCAATGGGCGATCAGCGATCACGGCTGCGAGGCGTTCCCGCAACTGCTCGTCCGTTAAGACATAGCCGAGCCCGAAGTCGACGGCCAACCCGCACCGGGCGAACTCCTTGGTTTCCCGGTCTTCGTCGTCGGTCTGCGAGATAACGATCGTGGGCACACCCATGTAAGCCGACTCGTCCTTGGTCATTCCGCCGCCACAGACGCACAAATCAGCGGCGGTCAAGGCCTCACCCAAATTGGGCAGTTGTCGAAGCAATCGGCTTTCCGGCCCACACCGACCAAGCAGCAAATCGAGCGTTTCGCCGTTTGCATAGGAGTGGCCAACCACAGCGTGAATAACCGCATCTCTTGCAACCACCGTCAGGGCGTCCACCACACGGCAAGTCAGATCGTAGCGATCGAAGCCACCGATCGTGACCAAGACGTGACGTACGTCGCCTGTCGGCGGGACGTGTTGCGGCCGGCGTTTTCGCAATGCCCGGCGTACCGGCAAGAACTCTGATCCCAAAAACCGCTCTTGCGTACCACCACCGTAGGAGAGGTGCCTGGCGCAAACTGTCGGGTTCAAGACGGCCCAACATGGATAGCTGGGCAACGCTCCGATCCGCTCGTTGACCGTCGCCACATAATCGTGGTCAATCGCGTAGCTATCAAGAACCACCAGTTTCGCGTTGTGTCGGATTGCCGCCGCGTGCAGGGCTGCAATGTCTTCCTGGCCGCCTGTCTCCACATTGGCCGGCTCCCACGCAAAACCGGCGTCGGAGATCATCTGGCCGGCCGCCTCGCCGAATCGGCCGAAGAAGATCGCGCGGACGCCGCATTCATCGACCGCCTCGGCCAGCGACAAACAACGGCTGACGTGTCCCAGCCCAATGGCGTCGCCACCATCGCAACGAACCAGCATTGTCGTTGGAAAAGTCACAATGTCCTAAACGACTTTTTGACGCACGTGGGAGTTCCTGGCAGTGATCTCGGGATGTTGGTCGAGGAACGCGATAATTTCCGCGAGCGTAAAGTCGATACGCGGGGAGAACTCATCGCAAACGCAGCGCACCACGTCCAGATCCGCTTGCTCATCGACACACAGGCGAAACGGCCGCCGCAACGACTCCGGCGCTTCAACAACGTGAAGCTGCATTTCTTGCGGATGATCCGTAAGGTAGGTCATCACATGCTCGCGGTAATGGGCATCGGTCGGCCGCGTGCGCTCGCACGCCTGTTGCAACGCGGACAGAGGCATCACCTCGGCGTCACCCGTACCGCGAGGATACCCGTCGATGACGACATAATCGGCCGGCGCCGCCTCGTACTCGCCGACGGCCCGGTCGATAATCCCGGGATCAATCAGCGGGCAATCGCTGGTGATGCGAACGATAGGATCGGCCTGCGATTGAACGGCGGCGCCGACGTAGCGCTCGAGCACGTCGGTCTCGCTCCCGCGAAAAACCGCGACACCCAAGGACTTCGCATAGCCCACGAGAGCGTCGTCCGAGGCGTTTGTGGTCGTCGCGACGATTACGTCGGCAAGTTTCATGCTAAGTTGGCATCGACGAACGACGTAGTGCAGGACGGTAAAATCGCCGAGCGGCAACAACACCTTCCCCGGCAATCGGGTAGAACTGAGACGAGCTTGAATGATGGCGACCGGTTTCATGTTTCTGTTCCAGACAAGACGCTTCTGGACGTGGCAAGAATGTATTCGACTTCCTCGTCGGAGAGGGCGGGATACAAGGGGATCGAAAGCAGCGTGCCCACCGCGTGCTCGGCGCCCGGATAGTCCGCGGCGTCAAGGCCGAGATACCGATGCAGGGGCGGATACACCCCTCGGCCCACTTCGATGCCGGCGGCGGTGAATCGGCGGATAACCTCCACCACATTGCCGGCCTGCAAGGCGACCAGATACCGAAAGAATACATTGGATTCCTGGTTGACGCCCGGCAAGGTCAAGTGAGGAATATCGGCAAGTCGTTCGGTGTAACGGCTTGCAAGGTCGCGCCGTCTTGCAACAAAAGCCGGCAGTTTTCGCAATTGTGACCTTCCCAAGGCAGAGGCGACGTCGCTCAAACGGAAGCTGTATCGCAATCGGTAGGGCTCCGCCGAGTGTTCCGCCACGCGCAGCGCGGGCTGTTCCGCTTCCCATCCGTTCAAATAGCGAACCTTCTCGTAAAGCGATGGTGTGTTGGCGACCAGCATTCCCCCCTCGCCACAAGCGATCATTTTCGAGGAGTGGAAGGAACAGACGGCGATATCTCCCCAGGCGCCGACGGGTTTGCCCTTGTAATACGCACCCAGGCTCAAGGTTATGTCTTCGACGACAGCTATTCCCAACCTCGCGATTTCGTCGATGGCCGCCGGCACACCGAACATGTGCGGCACTACGACGGCGCGAGTCTTTGTCGAAATCGCCCTCCTCGCCACGTCCGCAGTCATGTTGTAGTCCATTTGCGCGGCCGAATAGGCATTGTCGGTAAGTCGGGGCGTTGCGCCGACTTGCACGACGGCATTCAGCACGGCCAGGCAGGTGTAGCTCGGCAAGATCACTTCATCGCCCGGTACAATGTCCAACGCAGCCAGCGCAAGCACCAATGCCGAAGTGCAGGAATTCGTTGCCACGGCGCCAGCGCCGGCCAGAAACGCCCGACAATCCTCCTCAAAAGCTCGCGTAATATCGCCCTCCGCGACGGCCTTCCGCTGAATCGCCTCATATAATTGTTGGAAATCGGATTCCTCGAAGCATGGACCGGTCAACGCGATCATAGCGAATGATCCTCGAAAGAATCATTGTTGGCCTGTTGCGGACGCAAGCGTCCCCAGAGGACAATGTCCGAATTAGACACAAGCACGTCGTTCTGAATATTGTCGTAGTCGACGTGCAGGATTTTCACGTCCTCCGGATCAGCCCCGAGGTGGCTCCGAACCATATCCAGCAGTTCATGCTCGCGATAAAAGGTGTTTAGCAAGCCGTATTCGCCTGTTTCCCGAATAGCCAACCGAAAGGTATTGGTTTCGATCTCTTCGCCGCGATGGTACCGGTGATCGCGAAGACCTCGCATGCGAAGGTAAAAGGACGTACATGGCTTTGCAAGTCTTTGCGAATCCTGTAGGACCTGAATTGCTGAATTGCGAGGGATATAGTAGAGAGAGCTGGGGAACAAAATCGCGTCAAACGGTCCTTGCAATGAGCCGGGCAGCCCAAGCGTGAGGTCGTGCTGGATAAAACGAAACGACGACTTGGGCAGGCAAGCCATCGAGAAGTTCGCCTCGGCATTCGAGAGAGAATTGGGGTCGATGTCAATGCCGACTACATTCCAATCATACTCTCCGAAAAGCATGAGGTTGTTTCCGTTGCCGCATCCTACTTCCAGCACACTTCCGGGGTGTTCATGGAGCCCCATTTTGAAGAAGAATCGCATGACGTACGGATCGGGATACTTCAACCCCCTTGTTTCTCTCAACCGCAGCACCGTATGTGTTTACCGTATTTGAGGTGAATTCAGGATGACACCCGCTCCATGTATACGACCAAGACTTTTTCAAGGGCGTTAATGACATCTTGCACGTCCTGGTCTGTCATGGCGGGGAACATCGGCAACGAAACGATCTGTTCGTACGCCCGCTCCGCCTCGGGGCACAGACCCGGCCCGGTGGCAAAGGTCTTGCGATAATAGGGGTGCAAGTGGACCGGAATGTAATGTACGTTGACGCCGATCCCTTCGGCCCGCAACGCCCGAAACACTTGGCCCCGATCCACTCGCAGTCGCTCCGGCTGTAACCGAATGACGTAGAGGTGATAGGCGTGTGAAACGTCGCCGCGCACGCCGAGGGGACGAATTTCGGGCAACTCGGCCAGTGCGGCGTCGTACCGGGCGGCAATCGCCTGGCGCCGCGCGATGGATTGCGGGAGTTTGGCGAGCTGGGTGATGCCCAGCGCACACTGAATATCGGAGAGGCGATAGTTGTAGCCCAAGTCGACCATTTCGTAGACCCAGGAGCCTTGTTGTTCCCGCTGGCGATGATCCGTGGTGATGCCGTGATTGCGGAAGAGCCTGGCCCGCCGCGCCAACTGCGGGTCGCTGGTGACGACGGCCCCGCCTTCACCCGTCGTCACGTGCTTGACGGGATGGAAACTGAGTATGCTAACTGCCGCCAACGAGCCCACCGGCCTTCCGCGGTACGTTCCGCCGATGGCGTGGCAGGCGTCAGCGACGAGGACCAAATCCCGCGACCGGGCGATGTGGTTCAAGGTATCGTAGTCGCAAGCCTGGCCGGCATAGTCCACGGCAATGATCGCCTTGGTCTTGTCGGTCATCCTGGCCTCGGCACTTGCCGGATCGATAAGAAGCGTATCAGGATCGACGTCGGCGAAGACGGGGGTGCCACCTTGAAACACGATGGCGTTGGCGGTGGCGGCGAAGGTGATGGCGGGAACGATCACCTCATCCCCGGGCCCGATTCCCAGGGCGTACATCGCCGCGTGCAAGGCCGCGGTGCCGTTGGCGACGGCGACCGCCTCTGCCGTGCCGGCGACTACCGCCAGGGCGGCCTCGAACTGGGGCACTTTCGGCCCGGTCGTCAGCCAGTCCGAGCGCAGCACCTCAACCACAGCCGCAATGTCCTCTTCGCCAATCCACTGCCGCCCGTAGGGCAGCAGGGTCTGGCGGACGGGTGTCCCGCCCTCAATGGCCAATCGCGGCGTCACAACAATGCTTCCCGATGATCTTGCGGAGTTCTTCGATCGTCATCCACTCGTCATTCTTGTCACTGGTGTATTCGAAGCCTTCGGGGAGGCAATCGCCTTCCGCCCAATGCTCCTCGTCCCACCAGGGATAGTTGGGTTGAAGGATATACTTGTCGCCCAGGCGCAAGGTGTGGCGGGCTTCATCGCGGGAAACCATGGCCTCGTGCAGTTTTTCGCCGGGGCGGATACCGATCACCTCGATTTCACAGCCCGGTGCAACGGCCTCGGCCAGGTCAAGGATTTTCATGCTGGGGATGCGGGGCACGAAGACCTCGCCGCCGTGCATGTTCTCGATGCAGTGCAACACGAAGCGCACGCCCTGCTCCAGGGTAAGCCAGAATCGCGTCATGCGAGCGTCGGTGATAGTGACTTTTCCGGTGGCGCGTTGCCGCTGGAACAGCGGGATCACGCTGCCGCGACTTCCCAGCACGTTGCCGTAGCGAGTGCAACAGAATCGGGTTGGCCGGTCGCCCACGTAGGAATTGCCCTGCACGAAAAGCTTCTCGGCGCAGAGTTTGCTGGCGCCGTAGAGGTTCACCGGGTTGACGGCCTTATCGGTGCTCAGCGCCAGCACTTTCTTGACCCCGCAGTCAATCGCGGCATCGATGACGTTCTGCCCGCCATCGATGTTGGTCTTGATCGCCTCGCTGGGGTTGTACTCGCAGGCCGGCACCTGCTTTAGCGCGGCGGCATGGATGACCACGTCCACGTTGTAAAAGGCCCGGCGCAGCCGCTCCCGGTCGCGGATGTCGCCCAGGAAATAACGGAGGCTGGGATGGTCGAAGCCGCCACACCGCATTTCGTGTTGCTTCAGTTCATCGCGGCTGAAGACAATCACCTTCTGGGGGTGGAACTCGTCCAGCAGGATCTGGATACATTTCCTGCCGAACGAACCCGTACCGCCGGTAATAAGGACGACGGCTTCTCGCCAATTCATAGTGTTCATGGCTCCAATTGTGGGAAAAAGGGGACAGTCCCCATTTGCCGGAACGGCCCGAAGGGTGCTTCGCACAAATGGGGACTGTCCCCTTTTTCCCTCCCAAGATCGTGCAAGTTCATTTAGCCGAGGAAACGGGCGATGCTCTTCACAACGTGTTGGGCCTGATCGTCCGACAACTCCGGATAGATCGGCAAGGCCAGGCTCTGCTTCGCGGCCGCTTCGCTTTCCGGGAAGTCGCCTTCGCGGTGGCCGAGGCCGGCGAAGCACTGCTGGAGGTGCAGCGGGACGGGATAATACACCTCGGTCCCGATACCGCAATTCTTGAGGTGCGCCTGGAGTTCGTTGCGCCGGGCGACGCGAATGACAAACTGGTTGTAGATATGACGGCCACCGGGCACGGCATAAGGCAGCCCAACCAAGCCCTCACTCCCGGGTACCCTTTGGGTGCCTCTCCCATCGTGCCGCTCGCGGCACGCGGGGGAGGGGAGCAGCCCGGCCTCCTCGAACAGCCGGCGGTAGCGCGCGGCATTGGCCTGGCGGCCGGCGGTCCAGGCATCGAGATGGCGGAACTTGACGCTGACAATGGCCGCCTGGAGGGCGTCGAAACGGAAATTGCCGCCGACCAGGGCATGGTAGTATTTCGGCTTGGAGCCGTGGGCTCGCAGCACCCGGAGCTTCTCGGCCCGGGCGGGGTCGGCGGTCGTCACCAACCCGCCGTCGCCGGCGCAGCCCAGGTTCTTCGAGGGGAAGAAACTGAAGCAGCCGTAGTCGCCCATCGAGCCTGCGCGGCGACCCTTGTACTCGGCCCCAATCGCCTGGGCCGCGTCCTCGATCACGACCAGCTTGTGCTGCCGGGCAACCTCCAGGATCGGGTCCATGTCGGCACACTGGCCGTAGAGGTGGACAGGAATAATGGCTTTGGTCTTGCTAGTGACCGCGGCGGGGACGCGCGCCGGGTCGATGTTGTACGTCGCCGGATCAATGTCCACGAATACCGGCTTGGCGCCCACTCGGGCGATCGCGCCGGCCGTGGCGAAGAACGTATAGGGCGTGGTGATGACCTCGTCCCCCGGCCCAATCCCCTCGGCCATCAGGCAGATCAACAGCGCGTCGCTCCCGGACGAGACGCCCACGGCGTGCGGGCAGCCGCAGTACGGGGCGAGCAGCTTTTCGCATTCCTCGACCTTGGGGCCGAGGATGAAGTGCTGGCTCTCCAGGACGGCCAGCACGGCCTTCTCGATCTCGTCGCGGATCGCCGCGTACTGGGCCTTGAGATCCAACAGGGGAACGGTCATGGACGTTGACACGAAAGCTTCCTTCGCAAGAGGCTGGGTTTATTGGGAAAAAGGGGACAGTCCCCATTTGCCGGAACGGCCCGGAGGGTGCTTCGCACAAATGGGGACTGTCCCCTTTTTCCCGACATTTAGTGGGCAGGCCGCACCCGCCCGTCCTCGAAGAGATACTCGGCCCCGCAGGCGGAGCAGCGGGCCGTGGCACCGTTCTCCGGCGCGATTCTTGATCCTGCGCAGCGGCACATCCAGCCGATCTGCCGCGCGGGGACGCCGGCCACCAGGGCGTAGTCAGGCACGTCGCGGGCCACCACGGCCCCGGCCCCCACGAAGGCGTACCGCCCGACCGTATGCCCGCAAACGATCGTGCAGTTGGCGCCCAGCGTTGCCCCTTGCCGGATCAGCGTGGGCCGGTATTCGTTCTTCCGAACGATCTCGCTGCGAGGGTTCATCACGTTGGTGAAGACCATCGAAGGGCCGCAGAAGACGTTGTCCTCCAGCGTGACGGCGTCGTAGATCGAGACGTTGTTCTGGATCTTCACTCCGTTGCCGATCACCGCGGCCGACCCCACCACCACGTTCTGGCCGATCGAGCAGCGATCGCCGATCTTGGCGCCCTTCATGATGTGCGAGAAATGCCAGATCTTGGTCCCCTTGCCGATCGAACACGGCTGGTCGACGCAGGCGGTTTCGTGGGCGAAGTAGTCGGCTGCGGGGGCGGGCTTGGCGGGCGGCGGCGCGGGGATCGCCGTACCGCCCTGCTCGAGCGACTGCTGGCAGGCGTCCAGGACTCGAAGGACGCGGAGCCCTTCCTGCCCATCCGATAGGGGCGCTTTGCGATGGGCGACGCAATCGAGAAAATGCTCGCACTCTCGCTTCAACGGTTCGGCTTTCTCGATCTCCACGGCGATCGCCTCCGCCTTGACCGCCTTTGGGACCCGGCCGGCCCACTCGACGCGATGGGGATAGAGCAGTAGTTTCTTCTCCGCCGTGTCGTCGAACACGGCCATCTTCTCGGAGCCGATGACCACCAGGCGCTGCTCCTTGGACGGGTGCAGCCAACTGACGAAGATGTGGGCACTCACACCGGTGCGGAACTTGAAGCGGCTGAGCGTGACGTCGACAACGCCGGGGGTGAGATAGCTCTGGCCCTCGGCTTCCGTCGCGACCGGCTCTTCGGCCAGCAGGTGCAGCAGGACGGAGATATCGTGCGGGGCGAAGCTCCAGAGGATGTTCTCCTCGGTGCGAATCAGCCCCATATTCAGGCGATTGGAGTAGCAGTACAGGATCCTGCCAAGTTCGCCCTGGACGATCAACTGGCGGAGCTTAGTGACTGCCGGATGGTAGAGCAATATATGCCCCACCATCAGGATTTTGGACTGCTTCTTGGCCAGTTCAACCAGGTCGGCGCCCTCCCGGGCGTGGAGGGCCAGCGGTTTCTCGACAAACACGTCCTTGCCGGCTTCGAGGCATTGGCGCACCACCTGGTAGTGGGATGCAGCGGGAGTTGCCACGGCCACGGCACGAATCTCGGGGGCGTCCAGGACACGCTGAAGATCGCCGGTGAACTCGGGGGCCGCATTGGCAAACGTGATCTTGCGGAATTGTTCCTCGTCGGTATCGCATACGAGCCGCAGAACCCCCAGTTCGGAGAAGACGCGAACGAGGTTCTTGCCCCAGTACCCACAGCCAATTACCGCAAGACATTTGTCCATAATCAGTTTTGGATGCCCGGCTCGGCGCAAACTCCGTTCCCGTGGGTGGCACATGTCCCCATGAATCCGCTCGTCACAACCATAAGCCGTGGTGTATTTTACTGCATCTGGGACACGATGTCCACGTCAGCCACGCCAATCGAATGTACGCCTGATGCGAGTGGGTGGTAGGTTCTGCGTCCTGGGCCGATTGTGCAGGTAAGTTAAGTATGGACTTGCCGGCACCGGCCGGGCGACAAGCCTCAGTGCAAGGGTAGGTTACGAGAAAAACCCGCAAGACCCGGTTCGTCATCAGGGTTCGAATTCGCTCCGGCTCCGATACATAAAGAAACAACCAACCGCCAGACTATCAGGGCAGTTCGAGGTAGCGCCGTTCCAATTCGGCCAGCAGGATCGGCCGTAGTTTCGAGGAGCGGGCGCTGCGCGCGATGCGGCGGCGGGCGAGCCGCCGGGCCGGCAACCCGGCGGCTCCGGGACAGAGGGGCGGCGGTGGGGATCGCCGTCACGCGGGCCGGCCGACGTGGTGAAGCAGGGCCGGACGCCGGGCCCTTCCAAGTGGCGTCACGGATTCGGACAAGACGCGGAGGAACCGGTCGGTTTGGAAGGGGCAGTCCTTGGGGCGCCGGCCGCCTCCTCGGCGTATTCCGGAACGAGTTCGTGGAGTTTCCCGCGAATCACGGCCTCCGGCGCATGGATCAACGCGCGGAGTTCATCAATTGCTTGACGGACTTCGTCCAAGCTGTAGGGGCGATGGCAAGCGGCTCGAAGTTTAGGATGGCTCGTGGGCAGCGTCTCTTCATCGTCGAAATACAGTTCCTCGTAGAGTTTCTCCCCGGGGCGAATTCCCGTGAAGGTGATCTCGATGGCGTCTTCCGGGAGGCCGGAAAGGCGGATCAGGTCGCGGGCGAGGTCGAGGATCTTCACCGGCTCGCCCATTTCCAGCACGAAAATCTCGCCGCCATTGCCCATCGCCGCCGCTTGGAGGACCAGTTGCGACGCCTCGGGGATCGTCATGAAGAAGCGGGTCATGCGGGGGTCGGTTACCGTGATCGGCCCGCTGCGGCGGACTTGTTCCTGGAACAGGGGCACGACGCTGCCGTCCGACCCCAGGACGTTCCCGAACCGGACGGCCGTGAACTTGGTGGCGGAAATCTGCGACATGGCGTGTACGTAGCGCTCGGCCAGGTGTTTCGAGACGCCCATGACGCTGCTCGGATGGACGGCTTTGTCCGTCGAAATGAAGACGAAGTTGCGGACGCCGAACTCGTGGGCGAGATCGGCCACGCATTTCGTCCCGAACACGTTATTCTTGATCGCCTCCCCCACGTTCAACTCCATCAGGGGCACGTGCTTGTGGGCGGCGGCGTGGAAGACGACCTCGGGACGGAAGCTGTCGAAGATCTGCCGCATCCGGGCCTGGTCGGCGACGTCGGCGATGGCCGGGCAAAGCGACGTCATGGTTTGCAGGGCCCGCAACTCGCGCTCGACCTTGAAAATGCGGTTCTCGCCCCGGCCGACCAGAACGAGTTGCCTGGGATTGAACCGGAGGAGCTGACGGCAGATCTCTCCGCCGATGCTGCCTCCGGCCCCGGTCACCATGATGACGCGCTGCTCGACGAGCTTCCCGATGACCTTCATGTCCAGTTGCACGGGGGCTCGGCGCAGGAGGTCGCTGATCTCGATGTCGCGGATGGGGAGCCGGTCGTCGCCGTCGAACCGGTCCTCCAGCCGCCGGATGATCTTCAGTTCCAGCCCACCCTCCTGGCATGCATTCATCAGGTGCCGCATTCGCGGGCCGGGCAGGGTGCCGGCGGTAACCAGGATGTCGGTCGCCCGGCAGCCCGCGGCGATGTCCCGGATGTCTTCCAGCTTCCCCAGGATGGGAATCTGCCCCAGCCGGGATTCGACCACGAGGTCCTCGACGGCCACCAGGCCGCGGATACGGTAGGACAACTCGCCGTGCGACTGGATCTGGTGGGCGAGCATTCCCGTCGAATGGTCCGTCCCCACCAAGAGTGCCCAGCGTTGGTCGCCTGCATGGAAGATGGGCCAGAACTGTTCGCGATAGATTCGCCAACTCCCGCGCAGCGCCCCCAAGACCGCGATCGTGCCTATGCAATCCATGACGGTGACACCGCGAGGCATATGGAGCAAGGTGCCGAGAAAATACTCGGCACCCACGATGACCAACGTGGCCACGACCGCGGTTCGCACCAGCGCGGCCAGGTCGGCGAAGGTCACGTAGGCCCACCAGCTCTCGAAGTGCCCGAAGATCAGGAAGAGGAGGAACTTGATGCCGAGCACCCACGGCAAGGTTGTCCAGAACAGGTCGTGGTACTCCTGCGACACAGACCACCACGAATCGAAGCGGATGACGAACGCCAGGCGGTACACAACGGCGAACACGGCCAGATGCGCGACCGCCAGCAGCCAGACATGCGGCTTCAAAACGTGCCTTGCGCGTCGCCCGGCGGCGCGTCGCAGCCGCTGGACCAGGGCACCTTGCCGGGACTCTCCAGCGCGATCCCACGCTGCGCGGGAGGGTTCGCCCGCCGGCTGATGTCGGGATGGCTCCCGGCTTTGGCTGTCGTGGGGTTGTCTCATGCTGGCCGTCCCACTCGAAAAATCGATCAGGGGGAACGATGGTCTGCCGCTGCGGTCGTGTCGAGCTCGCCCAGCCACGCGCGGACGCTGCCGGCCAGATCCATCAGTCGGGCGCGAGCCAACGGGTCCGAGGCGGGCGTCTGGAGGAGCACCTTGTACATCGGCGGCCAGGTCTTCCGGCCGCGCAACTTCCACAACTGGGCTAATCCCCAATCCCCCCGGCCAAAGAAAGTATCCTCGCCCATCTCATACCAATAGAGTACTATGATCGGGTCGGCCTTGGATTGCTGCCAGTTGGACACGCTCACGAGAATGTCGGGGCGGCCAACCGCTTGCAGCGGGAGGCGCACCTCGTCGATATTGGTCCATCCGCTGGACTGATAACAGTTCATGGGGCTGTGGTACACGCCCGCCCTGGGATCGCTGTACGTGGCGAGGAACACACTCGTGCTGTGGTCCGCTCGGTCGGCGTAGTTGCGGCCCACGGCCTCAACCGCCTCCGTTCCCGCGAACGTCCGAGGGTCGAGGGTCGTGTCTTCGCCCTGCCAGGGCCCGAGCGTTAGCGGGAGCTCGTGGATCGTCCGCCCGGAGAGGATCACCTCCGCGGGCTGGGTCCCCGCCCGCACGACGATGAAGCCGCCATGCACGACCGAGACCAGGATGATGAGAATGCCCAACCGAGTTGCCGCCGGGCAGAACAGCAACAGGCCCAATCCCAATTGCATGAACGCGAAGGTCAACCCCGCTTGAGCGCTGGTGAACACGACGCCCTTGGGCGCCATTGCACTCCAGACAATGGAGACGCCGAGGGTGAGGAGCCCCGTGGCCAGGAGAACCTTGCCCCATAACCTCGCGTCAGTAATCCCTAATGGCATCGCGGTATTCTTCATGGACTTGCTCGTACGGGTTCCTCGGAGATCGTCTTAGGACTTGGAAAAGTCCTCACTCGGCGGCGTCGGACGGCCCGGCGTCCGGCTCCAGGCCGGCATCGGGGGATTCCGGCGCGGCTGGAGTCGGCTCGTAATCGGCGTCTTTGCCGTAAAAATGCTCTTGCCCGCCCGTCACCACCGCCTCGATCCTCTGGACGCCGAACGCCTCGAGGATCTCGTAGGCGGCCAGGACCTTCGGACCCTGGCTGACGTCGCGGAAGACCGAAAGGACCACGGTGTCGACGTGCTGGCTGACCAGGCGGGTATCGGCAACCGGCAGGATGGGGCTGCTGTCGATCACCACGAACTCGTACTCGGCACGGAGCTGGTCCAACAGCGTCTTGGCGGCGCCGTTGGCCAGCGCGGCCAGGGTCTGCCGGTCCCAGTGGCCGGCGGTCATGACCGCCAGGTGCTCGACGGCCGTGGGACGTGTCGTGGGGTGGACCGCGCCGGCGCTTCGCAGGAACTCGCACACCCCCGGCTCGAGCGACATGCCGAAGATCCCATCCAGGGTCGGCCGGCGGAGGTCGAAGTCCACCAGGACCGTGCGCCGCTGATGGCGAGCGAGGCTCATGCCCAATTGCGTCGCGAGGGTCGTCTTGCCTTCGCCCGCCGACGCGCTGGAAACCAGGACCACTCGGGCCCCCTCCATCTCCGCCCTGCGGAGCAGTCGGGCGGCAAGAGAGTCCACGGCTTCCGTCAATCGCATCCTCCATGCCTGGTTTCGCTTCGACGGCGAGCCAAGCCGGCGGAGCACCCCGGCCGGTATCCTCGGCACCGAACCGAGGACTGTCAACCCGAGCTTCTTGCTGACCTCCTCCGAGTCGCCGACCCGCTGGAAACGAGCATCCCAGAAGACGATCCCAATCGCGGGAACGCCGATCCCAACAAGCCCGCTGAAGAGCGCGATGGCCAGGCGAACCATCCAGTTCGCTTCCGACTCGGGTAGTTCGGCGGGGTGCTCCGAGTTGCCGAGGATCTTAACGCGGGGGGCGGACGGCAACTCCACCTCCAACTTCTGCCGCTCGTCCGCGATGGCGCCGAAGGTCTGGTCGAGACGCTTCAACTCCGCGCGCTGCATCTCGATGTCGGTCGAGCTCCTGCTGATCTGCTCCGCCTCCCTCCGCAGGCGTTCCACTTCCTTCTCGGACTGCTGTTCCTGCTCCGTGAGGACGGCGACCTCGGTCTCCAGTTTCCGGATTTCCTTCAGGACCTCGACGCGCCGCAGGGCGCGGACCTTCTTCTCGAACTCCTCGCCCATTACCTTGAACTGGGCATCGACGGCTTCCAGTTCCAGTTGCGACCTCTCGATATACCCGCCCTTGCCCGGGCGGACCATGTTCTTGTTCATGCTCGCGAGCATCTGCTGCCAAACGCGCCGCTCGGACAGGGCCCGCCACGTCGGATCGTTCTGGGCCAGCGTCAGGATCTCGGCCTCGGCGATTTCCATCGTGCCGACTTGTTGCAAGAAGGCCTGCCCGGCCAACAACTGCCCCTTGGCCCTCCCGAGCTGGAGCCGTACCTGATCCAATTCCCGGCGGTAGTCGGAGTACGTCTCGACGGCGATCTTCTGCTTCAGCGAGATCGCGTCGGTGTCGCCGGCGGAGGTGCCGAGCCGCTCGGCCGCCTCTTTCAATTGTGCCCGCCGGCTACGAGCGTCGTTCTCCTTGTCGGAGTACAACTGCTGAAGTTGACTGAGGCGGTTCTGACGCTGGAGCTGCTCGGAATCAATGATCTCGTGCATGTAGGCGCGGACGACCGCGTTGACCAGGAGGGCAGCATCCTCGGGAATGGGCCTCTGTAGACTGACGGCCACGATGGCGGTGGTCCTCCCCGGCGAGCCGACGCGCAGCTCGCGCGTCAGCCACGTCACCGCGTTGTGCCGCTCGTCCTCCCTTCGGACGCACGGCAATCCCTTGATCGCATCGTCGCCCAACGCGGTCGTCAGCACCCACGTACTCTTGAGCAGATTCTGCTGCGTCTCCTTGTAAATCTGGAACGCCTCGGGAACATTCGCGTCCGCGGAATTCTCGGGCGTTGTAAAAACGATTTTGCTCCCGCTGGCGCTGGGGTTCACCAAGAGCGTGGCGGTCGCGGTGTATTGCGGGCCGATGAGGAACCAGGCCGCCAACCCCAGCGCGGCGCCGCCGACGAGGCTGGCGGCGGTGATCGCCATCCATCGCCGCCGCACTGCCGCAAAGATGATCGCCAAGGGGAGCCCCGACGTCTCGGGCGACGCCTGCCCCGCGGCCGGCAGCCACGCCGAAGCCGGCGCAACCACCTGCGAAGGGTGTACGGTAATGACAGGGTCCGCGGACATCTCACGCGGCAGAGGGGAGTTCTCATTGGTCGACATGGTTGCCATCCCGAAGGAAAAGGAAATCGAAGACGATACTCGACAAGGTCCGCACTATCCCGGCGGTCGGTGTCCGAACACGGTTACGGTTTGATCGGCTGTCCTCGCGGGCTCAACAGCATCGCGGCGGTCTGATCGGCTGTCCGACCGGCGGTCCGACCATGGGAAGACGCCCCGTTTCCCACCAGCGCCGCCGTCCCCTCCCCCAGGGACAAGGGTCTCCGCGAAGGTACTTCGACGAAAAGCCGGCTGATCAGGACCATCTCGCCCCACAGCACAATCATGGCCAGCGGCATCATGAACCAGCCGGCCTTGTCATGTACCCATTGCCCCACCTGGGGGCTGATCCACTCCGCAAAGGCCCCGTGCAGCGTGATCCGCGCCACGTTCGACAGGATCGCGATCGGCACCGCGCTGACGAGGATGACGACTTTTTCCCACCACCGCGCCTGGAGCACGAAGCTGGCGCCCACGCAAATCGCGAAGAACAGCATCAGCATCCGCAGCCCGCTGCAGGCGTTCTCCACCTCGAGCCGATTGGCGGCCTCCGACAGTTGAATGACGTTGCCGTGCCCGCCGACAATGATCGCCGGCACGTTGATCGTCTGCAACACATAGACCGTCGTCTTGGTCGCGACCCGCTGCAGCGGCTGGCTCATCAAGGCAGCCACGCTGGCGGGCAGGGGCACCATGAATTCCAGGAAGACGATCGAAGGCCACGCCCAGTGGAGTGCCCGCCAACCCCCCAGGAACAATGCCATGCCGGCCAGCAGCGGAAACAGCGTATCCACGTCGCGCTCGTAGTTGAGATAGAGATTGGCCCACCGCGCGACCGCCCAAACCGCAAACAGCCCCATCCCCCACCAGGTTCCGCGCGACGGCCAAGGGTCGACCATCGACTGGCGCAACCACAGCAAGAAGGCCGCGAAGATCGGCACGAAGAACCCGTGTCCGTAGTCGTCCGTCGTCGACCACGTCCGCACCAGATGCTGCACCGTCGGCCAGTACGTCCACAGCAGCGTCACCAGCAACACGCCCCAGGCAATCAAAACCGGGCGGGCGGGCATCCATCGTTTCCCCTTTGAAAGAGGGGGGACTGCTAATATGTTCATGATGACAATTCAGGAGGAGACATCCGACCTCGACAACCTTCAGTGTCAGGCTGAATCGCGAAAATGTCAACCTTCGGGCATGAGGTTGCCGTCTCGGCCCGACCGCGCGGCACGTCGGACCGCAAAGATCGCAAAGAACGTGCCAAGTTTTCCGGCAGCCTGGATCTCATGCACTTATCGCCTTGCTGTCAAAGTACTTACGCTGTCACGGCGCTACGCTCCGGGCTGGCGATCCGCCCACAGATCCCGTTCCCTGTTGATTTCCCGCCGCAAACGCTGCAAGAATGCAACGGTTGACTCGATAAGACTTCCGGCTCGCACGCCCAGATGAGATAAAGGTCTTTGGCAAGCCGTCCACACAGCTCACCCGCCCTCGCCTTAGCCCGGATTATTCATAGGCACGGCATCCGGGCGCAGTGCGTTCGACACTAGCCCGACGCGCAAGCGAGGGCAACTCGTTGGCAGTCCCTCGCTTGCGCTTCGGGCTAGTGTTTGGCCATGAATAATCCGCCTTAGCCTGTAGATTGCATCCCCGACTGCCTCCATTGTCCACGACCCTGGGCCGGAATGCAAGTCGCAGCGGAAAAATAAAATAATCCTTGCGCGTGCAGCGGCGATCTTGCGGCGAGTCGAGCCAGGACCTATGTCAAAGGCTCGAGCAAGAAGTCCTCGATTTCCACCGATGCCCCGCGCTGGAGGAAGTTGATGCTCACCAGCAGTCGGGCCTGGCCGCGACGGTGCAGCACCGTCCCCTCGATCCCCGCAAACGGCCCCTTGCGCACCCGCACCCGGTCGCCAGGCAAAAGGCGACTCTCCACCGTCAACGGGGCATTCGAGGAGATTAACCGGCGAAGTTGCCGGAGGTCGCTCACCAGACGCTCGGCATCGTCAACCCACAGGACCCGCAAAACCCGATTCGTCGCTAGGGTCCGAATCCTCTCCGCCTCCGACGCATACAGAAAGACGTAGCCCGGAAACAGCGGCGTATACGAGCTGCGCTTCCGACGCTGGTGATACAGCGTTTTTTTCACCAGCGGCAGATAAAAGGGAATCTGCTGGCGAAGGATCTCTCGCGACAGGGCCTTCTCTTGCCGGGGTTTCGTATAGACCACCATCCAGCGCCGGGCATCCCCCGGCTCGGAGTCGTCGTCCAGGAGGGCGTCGGGGAAAAGGGTAGTCTCCAGACCAAGGAGGGGCATTGCCGGACTCCGCACGATGTAGGAGAGGGCTGTGCCTTGCAGCCCTCACACAAGCGATTGTCCATAATATACCAGCGGACGCCCGGATTCGACAGTTACACCCAGATATGCTAGACTGGTAGACTCCAGCAATTCCTGGATACCACCATTTCAGGTGGCCTATCCGAAGCGATTGCTCCGCGGCAAAGGGACCGCTTGATGTGCGGAATAGTAGGATATGTCGGCTCTCGTAATGCCGTTGATTACCTCCTCACCGGCCTCCGCCGCCTGGAGTACCGGGGCTACGACAGCTCAGGGGTAGCCATCAATTCGCCCGGGGGCGAGATCTTCGTCTCGAAAGCGGCCGGCCGGATCGACCAACTCGAGGCCCGGCTGGGCGAGCCCCTCCCCCAGGGATCCACTGGCATCGGACATACCCGCTGGGCCACCCACGGCGTGCCGACGGACATCAATGCCCATCCCCATCTGGGCGGCGACGGCGTCTTGGCGGTGGTCCACAACGGAGTCATCGAGAACTTCCGGCCGCTCAAGCGGCGGCTGGAAGCCGAGGGCTACCAGTTCGTCTCCGCCACCGACACGGAGGTCATCGCCCACCTGATCGCGAGTTGTCTCCGGCACCAGCCGCCGGTGGCGGACATGGCGGCGGTCCAGTACCAGCCGCTGGTCGCCGCGGTTCAGTCCGCGCTGGCGCAATTGCACGGCACCTACGGCCTGGCCATCCTCTTTCGCCAATGGCCCGAGGTCATCCTGGCGGCCCGGCTGGGCAGCCCGATCGTCGTCGGGATCGGCACCGGCGAGCACTTCGTCGCCAGCGACGCCTCGCCGCTGGCCGGTTACACAGACAAGATCGTCTACCTGGCCGACCACGAGTTGGCCGTGCTGACCGCCGATTCGCTGCGTGTCATCCACCGGGACCAGGGGCATATCAACCACCAGGTACACGTCCTGGACCTCAAGGCCGGCGACGTCGACCTCGGGCCCTACAAGCACTACATGCTCAAGGAGATCTTCGAGCAGCCCGAGTCGATCGAAAACGCGCTGCGGGGACGGATCGACCGCGACGAGGCCACCGCTAAGTTCGGCGGCCTGAACCTCACGCTCCAGCAACTCCGCTCGATGCGGCGGATCCTGATGACCGCCTGCGGCACCAGTTGGCACGCCGCCCTGGTGGGCGAATATCAACTCGAAACGATCGCCCGGCTCCCGGCCGAGGTCGAGTATGCCAGCGAGCTTCGCTACCGCAACCCCCCGCTGGACGACCATACGCTCGTTTTTGCCATCACCCAGAGCGGCGAGACCGCCGACACGCTCGGCGCCCTGCGGGAGATGAAACGCAAGGGCCATCCCACGCTGGGCATCTGCAATGTCGTCGGCAGCACCATCGCCCAGGAGTCCGACGGCGGCATCTATCTCCGCGCAGGACCGGAAATCGGCGTCGCCTCGACGAAGGCCTTTACCTCGCAGTGTACGGTCCTGGCGATGCTGTCCCTCTATTTCGGGCGGCTGCGGCACCTGAGCTTCTCGGTCGGGATGAAGATCATCAAGGAGCTCCAGGATCTGCCGGAGAAGGTCCGCGAGGCCCTCCAGTGCCATGACGCCGTGAAGCGGATCGCCGAGAAGTACGCCCACGCGAACAACTTCCTCTTCCTGGGCCGCCAGTTCAACTTCCCCGCCGCCCTCGAAGGCGCGTTGAAGCTCAAGGAGATCAGCTACATCCACGCCGAGGGCTACCCGGCCGCCGAGATGAAGCACGGCCCGATCGCCCTGGTGGACGCCTCGACCCCGAGCGTCTTCATCATGCCGCAAGGCCAGGTTTACGACAAGGTGATGGCGAACGTCGAGGAGATCAAGGCCCGGGGCGGGCCCGTCATCGCCGTGGTCGGCCAGGGGGATACGGAGGTCGGCCGGCTGGCCGACGATCTGATCGAGGTCCCGGCCGTCGAGGAGTTCCTGCAGCCGATCGTAACGGTCATTCCGCTCCAGCTCCTGGCCTACTACATCGCAGTCGCCCGGGGCTGCGACGTCGACAAGCCGCGGAACCTCGCCAAGAGCGTGACCGTCGAGTGAGCTGGATCGCCTGCGACGTTACGACAGGTTCACCAGCCGGGCATTCGGCACGCCGTGGGCGACCGCATGGCGGGCCAGGTTGAACCAGTGGCGACGACCCCGGCCAGGAAAACGGCACGAAAATGATCTCCCGTAGCGCCCGATTCAGACGGCGGCGAACGCGCCGGCCTCCAGACGCACCTCCGCTGCCGTGCAGCCGGCCTTCTGGACGTCCGCGACCGCCGAGCGGATCGCCGATTCCAACGACTCCGCCCGGCGGCTGAACAGAATCGACACGGTCTGATTACAAGCGCCCACCGTCCCGTCGTCGCAGCCGGATTCAAACAGGGCTTCAGCCATGTCGTCTGTCAACACCGTTCCTGGACTCAGCACCAACTCGAAATCAAACGTCGTCATGGTCTTCCCCTTCACGGCTAGACGTGTGGACAGCGGTCCACCGCGCGGCGAATCTTTCGGGCGTGATCCTCCGGCACCCGGGGCGTGCAAAACACCTTCCAAGTACAACCGTCACGGTCCGCGTGCGGGCAGTAGAGTGTACCCCAGATGTGCGCTCGCGGTCCCCCCATCACCAGCCGCCACCCCCGCTCCATTGCGTAATTGACCGCCTCGCGGATGTGTTTGTTCTTGTGGTCGTTCATGCCACCTTCCTGCGCCGTTCTATTCTAGCATCCCCGGCACCCCCAACCAAGGGCTAGCGTCCGACGTTACGACAGGTCCACCAGCCGGGCGCTCGGCACGCCGCGGGCGATCGCCACTCGGGCCAGATTGAACCACCGGCGGCAGCGGTCGAGGATGGCGCTGTCGGCCGTGGCCACGATCTCCGGGATATCGACCAGCACCCGGTCGGGGTCGGCCACCAACTCAACCCGCCAAGGCCAACGACGGGCAACCGCCCGGTCTTCCATCAGCCGCTTCAGCCGGCCGCTGTTGGACACGGGGCGGTCCAGCAGCCAGACCGCCTCGGAGACGCCGAGCCGGGCCAGGGTGCGGCCCAGCAGGTCCAGCGCGGGCTGGGTCTCCTCGACCTTGCGGTAGCTGCCGTGCATGCTGGCCATGTCGCGGAGGGCGCCATCGCGGGCGGCCAGGAGCACGCCGCCGGCCAGGGCGGCTTCGACCGTCGTCAGGACGTTGTAGCCGTCCAGCCAGAGAGGGCGGCCCCGCAGCGCCGCGGGGCCCGCCTGGTGCTCGACGCGCCGGGCCGCCTCCTCGTCGCCGCAGGCGCACCGCGACACGGCCACCCGCTGCCGCGCTACCAGTCCGTGCCGATCGCCGACGAGCTTGAGCGAGCTCTGGCGGGCGTAACCGCGGCCCAGCAGCCAACCAAGATCGGCAACCGCCTGGCGGAGCACCGGCCAGGCGTCCGGGGCGAACCATCGAAGGTCGTCCGGGTGCGGGCCGCGGTGCCTCCGTTGGTCGGGCATTTTGGATTTTGGATTTTAGATTTTGGATTTTGGATTCCGGGCTCGCAACGTCTTGATTGAGGCCACGGTCATCCGGAGGATTTCTTCCATTTCCGCCATCAGCGGTCGCAGCCGAGTCTCCGGCAACACCTTCGCCTCAACGAGTAGCTCCATCCAATAAATCGACTCGTCGGCTTCTTCCTCCACGATGCCGAGCTTGGCAATCACGTCGGCACTGGACTTTCCACGGCAGGCGGCGCGATAGTTGGCCCCGACCGACGTTCCGCACCGCGCCAGTTGCCCTCCGATTGTCTGCGCCGTCTTCGTCCGTGGCAACGCGTCGACGAGCCGGATGACGCGTAGTGCCGCCGCCCGGGTCCGGTTCTTGAAGTCCAACTCGTTCATCGGGGATCCGCGTCAAATTCTGGATTGTAGCGCCAATCCAAAATCCAAAATCTAAAATCCAAAATCCCGGCAGGCTCACCGCTCGTACGTGCCAACGAGCTCCCCCTCGGCCAGCACGTGCCCCTGAATCTCCCGCAAGAGGGCCTTCTTGTCCAAACCGGGCTCGGCCGGCAGGTGGGCCTCCAGGGCGTACACCTTGAAGTGGTAATGATGGGTGCCATGGCCCGGCGGCGGCATCGGCCCCCGATAGCCGACGTTCCCCTTGCCCTTGGGCCAGGAGTTCTGGCCCTGGAGCATCGCTGCCGGACTCTTCAGCCGGGCGTCGCGAGCGACCCCCTCGGGCAATCCCTTGAGACTGGCCGGGATCTTGTAGATCACCCAATGGACCCACGGCTCGTCGGTTGGGGCGTCCGGATCGTCGCAGATCAAGGCCAACTCCTTGGTCTTCTCCGGCAGATTCGACCACGCCAGGGGCGGCGACACGTCCGCCCCCTCACCCGTGTACTTCTTCGGGATCGGCTGGCCATCATCAAAGGCGGTACTGGTGACTCGAATTGTCATGGGCATCTCTCCTTTGGATTTGGCAAGCGGTGGCTCGGCACGGCATCCGGACACTCCAAGGAGCCCGACCATCGCCGTAACCAGCGTGGTAGAGAACAAGTTCCGCCGGACACCCGGGCATTCTCTCACCTGAAGCATAACTTACGGCTCACCCCTTTACCACTCCTAGGGGTCGCAAACGTGCGACCTTTCGGGCTAATCCCGCCCGGTGGACCACGTCCACCACAAGACTGACATCTTTATAAGCTGCGGGCTGCTCTTCTGCCAGCCCCTTCCAACTGCGGCAGCGGGCAATAACCCCCTGACGGGCAAGTTCCTGGTCGATCCGCCGGCCCTGGGCATTCTGGACGGCGGCCGTGCGGCTCATCACGCGGCCCGCCCCATGGCAGGTCGTACCGAACGTCCGCTCCATGCTCCCCGGCTGGCCGGCCAGGACCCAACTGGCCCGGCCCATGTCGCCCGGGATGATCACCGGCTGGCCGACGTGGCGGTAGGCCGCGGGGACCTCGGGGTGGCCGGCGGGGAACGCCCGGGTGGCCCCCTTCCGGTGGACGCAGAGCTGTTTCCGCCGGCCGTCAATCTGGTGGGTTTCAATCTTGGCGATGTTGTGGGCGACGTCGTAGACCAGGCCCATCTGGAGCGACTGCCAGGTCTGGCCGAAGAACTCGGCAAAGACCTCGCGGGTCTGCCACATGAGCAACTGGCGGTTGGCCCAGGCGAAATTGGCTGCCGCCCGCATGGCCCCCAGGTACCGCTGCCCCTCGTCGCTCGCGACGGGGGCACAGACCAACTGCCGGTCGGGCAGCTCGATCCCATACTTGGCCGGCACCTTGCGGAACATCTCCAGGGCGTCGTCGCAGACCTGGTAGCCCAGTCCCCGCGAGCCGGAATGAATCATCACGCAGACCTGGTCCTGGTGGAGGCCCATGGTTCGGGCGGCCTCGGGGTCGCAGATCTCCTCGACGGTCTGAACTTCGAGGAAGTGGTTGCCGGCACCCAGGGTGCCGCATTGGTCGCCCCCCCGCTCGATGGCGCGGCGGCTGACCCCTTCCGGATCGGCGCCGGCGAGGCAGCCGCTGGCCTCGGTATGGTCGATGTCGCCGTCGGTGGCCAGGTCGCGGGTTTTGAGGTAACCAACTCCCTCGGCCATTAGCCGCCGCAATTCCGCCTGGTTGAAAAGGTAGGGCCCGCCACGGCCGACCCCGGCGGGGATCTGGCGGAACAAGGCGTCCATGAGCTGGCTCATCCGGGGCGCCACGTCGGAGAGCGACAGGTTGGTTCGGACCAGCCGTACGCCGCAGTTGATGTCGTACCCCACCCCGCCCGGCGAGACGACGCCCCCTTCCGCCGGATCGGTCGCGCAGACGCCGCCGATGCAGAAGCCGTAGCCCCAGTGGATGTCGGGCATGGCCAGGCTGGCCATCTGGATGCCCGGCAGAAAGGCGACGTTCGCCACCTGCTCGGGGGCCTGGTCGCTGCGGATTTGCTCGATCAGCCGATCGTCGGCGAAGATGCGTCCTTCGACGAGCATCCCCGGCTTATAACCCTTGGGGATCCGCCAGACGCACTCGTCGATGTGCTCCAGCGGTCCGGAATAGCCTTGCTTGGTCATAGGAGGACTCCTGCCGAACTTTCGGGCCGAAAACGTTTAGCGGGCGGGCTTGCCCGCCGGGTGCCGGTCGGTTCGCTCGGCGGACAGGGTGTAGGGTGGGTCGACGGCACCAATGCGAAGCATTGGTGGCGAGCCCCACCATTTCGGCTTCCAACGACTCTCCCGCTTGCTCGACCTGGAAAGCCTCGCCGAGGCCCTATTCGTACCGCAGGGCCTCGATCGGGTCCAGCCGCGACGCCTTCCAGGCCGGGTAGAAACCGAAGATGATGCCGACCGAGGCGGAGACCGCCACCGCGATAAGGATCGCGGGAATCGAGGTCTGGGTGGGCCAGTTGGCTACCCTGCGGAGCACGATCGAGGCCAGCCGCCCCACCGCGATCCCGATGGCCCCGCCCAACAGGCATAACACCACGGCCTCGACGAGGAACTGCCGCAGGATGTGATGGCTGCGGGCCCCGACGGCCATGCGGAGGCCGATCTCCCGCGTCCGCTCGGTCACCGACACGAGCATGATGTTCATGATGCCCACCCCGCCGACCACCAGCGAGATGGCCGCCACGACGACCAACAGCACTCGCATTATCTCCGTGGCCTGCGACATCATCTTCGTGACCTCGGTCATGTCGCGGATGTTGAAATCGTCGTCCTGGTCGGGCCGGATGCGGTGCCGCTCGTGGAGGAGATCGGTAATCTGCTGGATCGCGTCGGGGATCTGGCCGGTGCCCACCGCCTTGGCGAGAATCGTGTTGACGCTGACGAACCGGATGGGCTGGGGCGTGTCGGCCGCCTCGGTGCTCGACATCGCCGGGTAAAGCGTCGTGTCGTTCGGGTACAGGGTGTCCAGCGTGTTCACGCTCGCCGCGCCGGAGGCGGAGGCGCTCTGATTGGTGTTGGTCAACTGGTTGCCGCTGACGCGGAACTTGATCGTGGTCCAAGGTGCCAGCACGCAGTCGTCCTGGTCCATGCCCATCATGTTCGCCCCTTTGCGGCTCAGAACGCCGATCACCTTGAAGCCGACGTTCTGGATCCGGATCTCCTTGCCGATGGGCGACTGGCCCTGGAAGAGCTCGCGCTTGATGGTCTGGCCGACCATGCAGACGGCGGCAGCGTTGTGGACGTCGCCGTCGGTGAAGGGCTGGCCTTCGTCCATCTCCTCCCAGTCGCGGACGGCCAGAAAGGAGGGCGTGCTGCCCGTGATGTTGTACGGCACCCAGTTCTTATTGCCGTAGATGACCTGGGTGCGGGCGGTGACCTGCGGGGCCACGTCGCTGACGGCGGGGCACTGCTTCAGGACCTCGTCGGCGTCCTGGGGAGTCAGGGTCAAGACGCTCCCGGAACCAAAGCTGACGCCGCTGCTGGTGGCCGCCCCCGACTGCACCAGCAGGATGTTGGCCCCCATGCTGGCGATCCGCTTTTGCAGGGAGATCGTCGAGCCCTGGCCGATCTCCATCATCGCGATGACCGAGGCGACTCCGATGATCACGCCCAGCGCGGTCAGCGCGGACCGCATCTTGTTCCGCATCAAGGCCCCCATCGCGGTGCGGAAGGTCGGCGGAAACAGGGAGAATGCGCGGGATTGCCGCGGCTTCGCGGCCACCTCGTCCTGCGGAACGGGGGCCGGGCGGCAGTCCGCCGCCGGATTGGCCACGGCCACCGTCGCGGCGCCGGAATGCGAAGCCGTGGCGGCTCCTTGCGAAGCCGCAAGCGGCCCCGCGTCGGAAGGCGAAGCCGCAAGCGGCGGACGGTCGCCCTCGGGCACGCCAACCTCGTCGCCGGCAATCAGCCCGTCCGTAATCCGGATCGTCCGGTGCGCAAACGCGGCCACCTGCGGATCGTGCGTCACCAGAATGACCGTGATCCCCTCCGCGTTGAGCCGCTGGAACATCCGCAGGATCTCGACGCTCGTGTGCGAGTCGAGATTGCCGGTCGGCTCATCGGCCAGGAGGAGCGCGGGCCGGTTGACCAGGGACCTGGCGATCGCCACCCGCTGCTGTTGGCCCCCGGACATCTGCGACGATTCGTGGTCCATCCGATCGGCCAGCCCCACCCGCCCCAGCAGCTCTTGGGCCAGCGCGCTGGCGTCGGCTCGGGAAGGCCGGTGCGGCGAATAGTCCAGCGGCATGACGACGTTGGCCAAGGCGGTCGTCCGCGCCAGGAGGTTGAAGCTCTGGAATACGAATCCCAGCTTGGCCGTCCGCACCAATGCCCGCTGGTTCGGCGTGAGCTGGCTCATCTCCTGGCCGTCCAGCCAGTACTGCCCGGAGGTCGGCCGGTCGAGGCAGCCCAGGATGTTCATCAGCGTGGTCTTCCCCGACCCGGACGCGCCCATCAGGGCGACCATCTCGCCGCGGGCGATGGAGAGCGAAATGCCCTTGAGCACCGGGACGTCGACCTCGCCCAGGTAATACGTCTTGGTGATGTCTTCGAGCCGAATGAGTTCCATAAGCTGCACCATCTGCGGGCGTCGCACGGCGGGCATCACACGGCGGGCAAGCCCGCCCGCTAAACCTCGCCTTTCCGGCTACGAGTCCTTCTTTGGAGTGGCCGACTTCTTCATGAAGCTCGGCGCGAACGGACTGGCAGCGTCCTGGGAGGAGGCATCCGTCGGCGCCACCTCGCCGCTGATCACCTCCATGTCCTGCTTCACGTCCTTGCCGATGACGATCGTATTGACGCCGTCGGTGGCGCCGATTCGGATATGGACCGGGCGGAGCAGGGAGGGCTTCTGCTCGTCGCAGACCCAGAGGAGGCCGCGCTCCTTGCGACCCCCGGATTTCGACTTCTTGGCGCCGGCTGCGGACTTCGTGCCAGCGGACTTCGTGTCAGCGGACTTCGTGTCCGGGGCGGACTTTGCAAGGACGACCGGTTTCGGCTCCGCCGCCTTGGCGCCGGATGATTTCGCGTCGGCCGGCTTGGACTCGGCCGCGGTCGCCTCGGCAGAACGCCTCCCGTCCGGGGCGTCGGCCGGCTCCTCGGCGGCGGAGTCGGTCAAGGTGCCGGCGACGAACGCCTCGCGGAACTCGGGGAGCACGCGCTGCGATTTCGGCTTCCACCGGATCGCCGCGTTGGAGACCTTCAGCACGTTCGAGTAATGCTCGATCTCGAACTTCAAGGTGGCCGTCAGGTAAGGCAGCAGTTTCAGGTCCGCGTTGTCGGTCTCGACCACCACCGTGTAGGTGACCACGTTCTGGGTCATCTGGGCATTCTTGCGGACCTGGACGACCGTGCCGTGGAAAGTCTCGCCCTGAAACGTGTCCACGGTGAAGCTGACCGGCACCCCGGGGTGGATCCGGCCGATGTCGGCCTCGTTGACCGAGGCCCAGACCTGGATGCGGCTCAGGTCCTTGGCCAGCAAGAACAGGCTGGAGGCGCTGAGGTTGGAAACCACGGTCTGCCCGACGTTCACCCGGCGGGAGATAATCTTCCCTTTGACGGGCGCCTTGATGGTCGTATAGTCGAGGTTGGCCTGGGCCAAATCGAGTTGTGCCTGACTCATGTCGATCATGGCCTGGTCCTCGGTGACGTTGGCCTTGGCGACCTTCTCGTTGGCCACGGCCAGGTCGTAGTCGGACATGGCAATGGCGATCTTGTCTTTGAGGGCGTCGGCCCGCTTCAAATCCTGCTCCGCTTGAAAGAGCTTCGCCTTCATCTGCTCCAGGTCGGCGACCGCTTTCTCCAGCGTGGCCTTGGCCTGCAAGAGTTGGGCCTTATAGATCCGGTCGTCGATCCGCGCCAGGACGGTCCCCGCCTCCACGTCGGAGTCGTAGTCGATGGTCTTCGTCTCCGTGGGGGTGCTCCTCTTCTCGTCGATCCCCAGCGCGGTGATGACGCCCGTCACCTGCGCGCCGACGTCGACCACGTCCTGCGGCTCGACCGTGCCCGTGGCGTTGACCACCGGGCTCAGGTCGCCGCGAACGACCTTGACGGTGCGGTACTTGACCGGCGGGTCGGCGGTCAGGCGGCTTCCATAATAGACGCCCCCGCCCACTACGACCACGACCACAAGCACGACACTTCCAAGTTTGATCAAGTGACTCATAGGAATGCCTTTGATAAGGTAGGCGAAGGGTTGGATCCGCCTGGGCCGCCGGCCTTGCGGCTCTCCGATGGCGCCCGGCTGGCCTGCGACGCGCGCAAGAGGACCTCCAGGGTCGTCAACACCTGCATCCGCTCCTTCGTTGACAAATGCCCGAGCACGGACAAGACGCGCTCGACTCGGGCCTTCTTCCGCGCCCGCATCATATCTTCTCCATGCGGCGTCAGCCGGAGGCGGCGGACCCGCCGGTCGTTGCCCTCGGCCACGCGGCACACCCATTGCGACCGCTCCAGGCGATCGGCGATCTGGGTCATCGCGCTGAGGGATACGCCCAGCTCGCGGCTGAGGGCCGACATCGACTGCGGCCCTTCCTCCAGGATGCCGCACACGCGCAGTTGCGCCAGCGGCAAGTCCCCCGCCACGTCATTGTTTAACGCCAACAGGCCGCGTGCCACCAAGGGCATCAGCGAGGCAATCGCCTCCGCCTGCTCTAGCAGAGTTGTCTCTTCCATGGGCCCCCACCTTCAGCAGAGGAAGGTGCGTGCGACCAGTCCCGGGCTGGACCTGGTGCTACCGG
>JBEKCP010000015.1:0-26840 GCA_050014815.1 Thermoguttaceae bacterium
CGCACGATGGTGTGAATGCTGTCGGCGCGATGCCGTGTCGCGCGGGCAAGTGGCTCTGGCCTTACGATGGGATGATCGAGATCAAGGTGAAGCCCAGCGCCGACTACGCGGGGCTCCGCTGCCCGGCGTGGCGGGGCAAACGCTACTGGTATCTGGTGGTCGGCCGCGAAGACACTTGGGCCGACAAGCCGAAGTGCTCGGAATACGTCGTTCGACATTCCTTCGAGGCGCTCGACAAGCTCCACCAGGACTACCTGCTCGATTGGCCGGGCCTTGCGCCGCCGCTGGGCAAGGACGGCAAGCCGGTGGCCACGCCACAAGAATATTCCAGCGGCGCGGGCCGGTTCGGCCGCCGCAGCCGGCCGTTGTTTGGCTGGGGAAGCGTCGCGGGCGGCACGATCGCCGGCGACGACCACCCGATCGTGGCCCTGATCCGCGCCCAGGTCTATCTCGATCCCGACACCTTTGGCAACTATTGGCTGTATTTCTCGCCGGAGAACCCGAATTTCGCCACGCAGTGGTGGGGGCCGGCATTTACCGAGGCCGCCAAGTGCAAGGACCACCCGCGGTTCAAAGACCTGGCCAAACTGATTGAGATGAAGCTCCGCGAGGACTATTACCACTCGATCACCGTGCCCGGCGGCGCGGGCCAGGAATGCCCCGGCTACATGTCGATTGGGGCGTGGACGCAACGCGCAAAGTTCTGCCAGGAGCATTTCGGCTTCGACGCCGCGCAGTGGCCGCAGTTCAAGGAGGCCGGCAGGTTTCACTTGCACGTCGGTTTTCCGCTGCCCGACGGCACGCGGCATTGCCATCCCGGCGGCGACACGCATCCGCCCGGCCCGGATGTCGCGGAGGTCCACAAGTGGTTCGGCGTGGACGAAGATCCGGCGACCTTCAAGACCGAAGAGTTGCCCGGTTTCGGCGTCGTCTTTCGCAACCGCCCCTGCACGCCGCGCGAGACCTATTTCGCCTTCAAGAGCGGCCCCAACCGCGGCCACTATCACGGCGACCAACTCTCGTTTCACTACTGCGCCAACGGGCGTCCCGTGGCTGTCGACCATCACTGCTCCTACGCCCCGCGCGCCGGCCAGGAACACATGCACAACCGCGTGGCGTTCCACACCGACGAGCTGCCTTGGGCCAACATGGACGGCTACGAGCGGGTGATTGCCCTAAAGACCTCCGACCAGGTGGACGCGGCGATCGGACAAGTTGAATCCGAGCGGCTCCGCGTGACCACCAAGTTCCCCCCGGAAACCTGGGACACCGAGCTGCCGCAGGTGCGATTTGATACCCCGCTCAAATACCGCCGCACCGTGGTTCTCCTCAAGAGCGGCGACCAGGACTGCTTCGTGATCCGCGATCAACATGCCGGGCCTGAGGTGCATGCGACCTACTGCCTGCACGTGCTCGGCGACCGCTGTGAGCGCAAGGACAACGTCTTCGACTTCGATTGTGTGCGGCTGTTCGTCGTCAAGCCGGCCGTTTTCGACGTCTCGCGCCACGACTGGGAGCACGAATACGGCGGCAAGGAGGCCACCAAGGGGCTGCGCCTGACCGCGAAGGGCGCGGATAAGGAGTTCGTCACCGTCGTTATTCCCAAACCGGTGAAACGTTGCGACGTGGCGACCTTTGTGCTCAAGGACGCCTTCGTCGACAAAGTCCGCGACGAGGCCACGAAGCGCACCTCGGTCCGCCCGATCGACCTTACGGTGTCGGTCGCGTGGAAGGACGGCAGGCTGGCGACCCAACACGTTTACGTCAAAGAAGCGGCGGCGAGAAAGGAACGTGTGGTTTTCCTGGGGACCATTGAGGCAGCAGGCGGCGACGGCGACGTGCTGCGGCTGAAGACCGAGGGAGTCCGCGGGCGGTTCCAGAAGGACCGCGTGAAGCTCGACTACCAACTCCGGTTGAAGCGCGAGGGCGACGCCTACACTGGAACGTACTCCGGCGCGATGGCGACGGAACCTGCGATCAACGACGGCCAGCGCAGCGGCGAACTGTCGGGCACGCTCCGGCGCGATGCCTTTCCGCCGACGCCGGCGTACGACGATGCCTGGCAGCCGCCGCCCGTGGCGGCAACGCCCGGCGGCGTGAGCATCGGCTCCACCACGGTCGTCTTCGCCGGGGGCCTCGACAACGAGCCGGGCACGGCCTGCGTCGCGGTGAAGCGCGGCGGGGAAGTCCTGCTCGCGCTCACTGGGCAAGACATCGACATGGACCGCTCGCAGGGCGAGATCGGCCTGTTCGTACCCGACGCGGGCTATCCATTCGGCGTGATTCCCGACTGGCTCTTGCGGCAGCGCGCCAAGCGCCCGGATTGGTATCGCGATCTGTGGCCGCTGGCCCGTCCATCCGCACAAGCCAGATGAATCCGATCACAAACGATAACACGAATTGTTCATCTGCGAACATGGCGAGCCGCGGACCACGCTATAATAGAGCCTGTGGTTCTTCCCAATTCCCCGCCCGCATGCCGGGGGAAGGGGACCGCACAGAGCAGTCTTCTCACGGACAGCCTGTCGACGACGAGAACCTGACCATAAGAGCGAAGCCCCAATGGTGCCCGATCGTATCGAAAACACCGACGAACTCGAAGACTTGCTGTCGCGACCGGCGCCCGGCGTCTCTGAGGATCTGGCCGCGGTCGAGGGCGATTTGCTGATCCTCGGTGTCGGCGGCAAAGTGGGGCCGACACTGGCCCGCATGGCCAAGCGCGCGGCGCCGCGGAAACGGGTGGTCGCGGTCGCCCGCTTTAGCGACCCCGATGTCCGCCGTCGGCTGGAGTCGTGGGATATCGAAACGATCTCCTGCGACCTGTTCGACCGGAGCGCGCTCGACGCGCTGCCCGCGCTGCCCAACGTGATCTTCATGGTCGGGCGCAAGTTCGGCACCACCAACGACGAGCCTCGGGCCTGGGCCACCAACGTCTACCTGCCGGGCATGGTTGCCGAGCGGTTTGCCGCCTCACGGATCGTCGCCTTCTCGACGCTCTGCGTCTATCCGTTCGCGCCGGTCGACGGACCGGGCTTCAGCGAGAAGGATCCGCCGGGGGCGGGCGGCGAGTACTGTAGCTCGTGCATCGGCCGCGAGCGGATGTTCCAACACTTCTCGCAGTTGCGCGGCACGGCGGGCCGTCTGATCCGCTTGAACTACGCCATCGACCTGCGCTACGGCGTCTTGCACGACGTGGCCATGCGCGTCTGGCAGGCGCAGCCCATCGACCTGACGACCCCGTTGGCCAACGTGATTTGGCAGGGAGATTCCAATGCGCAGATTCTCCGCGCCTTCCGTCACTGCACCAGTCCGACCAGCCCGCTGAACGTCGGCGCGCCTGAGCACACATCGATTCGCGCGGTTGCCGAGCGGTTTGGGGAGTTGTTTAGCAAGCAACCGCGTTTCTGCGGCGAACCGGCCGCCACGGCCTGGATCAACGACACCTCCGAGGCGGCGCGGCTGTTCGGCCCGCCCACGGTGCCGCTCGACCGTATGATCGCCTGGACCGCCGATTGGATTTCGCGCGGCATGCTCGACTACCACAAGCCCACGCGTTACGAAGTCCGCGACGGGCGGTTTTGAGGTCTACCATGAAAACCTACGTTCCCGCTGGCGTGATTCCCGCCGTGCTGATGGCCTTTCACGACGACCTGAGCATCGACGAACCTAACGCCCGCAAGCACCTCCGCGACGTGGCCGCGGTCCCGGGGCTTTCGGCGATCACCGTCAACGCTCACGCGGCGGAGGTCCACGCCCTGACCTTTGACGAGCAGCAGCGAATTCTCGACTTCTCGCTTGACGAAGTGGGCAGCCGCATTCCCCTGATCGCCGGCGTGTTCGCCGACGGCAGCCTCGAGGCCGCACGGATCGCACGGATGGCGCAGAAGGCCGGCGCGGCGGCGGTGTTGATCTTCCCGCCGCACAGCATGTCGATGGGCTGGCACTTGCGGCCCGAAATGGCCCGGGCGCACTTCGCCACGATCGCCGCGGCGACCGATCTGCCGCTGATTCTGTTCCAGTATCCGGCGCGGTCGGGGCTGAACTACCCCTTCGAGACACTCCTGCAACTGTGCGACGAGTTCCCGACGATCCGCGCGATCAAGGACTGGTGCTACGACCCGCCGGTGCACGAGCGGCAGATCCGCACGCTGCAATCGCTCCCCCGCCCGGTCACCGTGCTCACCACGCACACCGCCTGGCTGATGGCCTCGCTGGCGATGGGCGCGGGCGGACTGCTCTCCGGCGCCGGCTCGGTGATCGCCGATCTGCAAGTGGCACTCTTCGAGGCCATCCGGGCCGAAGACCTGCACCGTGCCCGCGAACTTAACGACCGTATCCTCCCTATGACCCAGGCATTCTACGCCGACCCGTTCCTCGACATGCACAACCGCATGAAGGAGTGCCTGGTGTTGCTGGGCCGGTTGCCCAAGGCGGTCGTTCGTCCGCCGCTGGCGAAGCTTCCGCCGGCAGAGATCGAACGGCTGCGGGCTGCCATCAAGCAATCCCGACTCGGCCGCCAGGGCGCTCTTTCCGAACGTGGGGCGCCGAAGAAGAAAGCGGCTCCAATCTAGGGTTTGGACTTGGTCGTCGCTACTACCCGAGAACCAACGTCATAGGCGCCCATCCATGCGGGCAGGTAGTTGCGGAATGCCGAACGACAGCGAAGCGGGCGGTCGTGCCACGAACAGGGCGCATTGATGCGTGGTGGAAACTGATTCACGCGGGTCGACAGAAACGCGATCCCGCCGTCAGGCAACCAGACCGGATCGAAGTTATGGTCCGTGCCGCTGGTGAGTTGACGCACGTCCGTTCCCTCAACCTTCATGCGGTAGATTCATCTGAAATCATCTTTGGCATCATCGTCTCCATTGCGATCGGTTCGATCGACGACTCACTCCGTCGCGAACGTGGCTCGCTTCTGTTGGAAGTATTCGTGCGCTTCGATCTCCGCCTTGCTCCAGGCGTTGGCCTCCGTGTACTCGCCGCAGTACGGAACGAGCAGGTCAATCCACGCGGCGAACTTCTCCAGTTCCTCCGAGGACAGTCTAACACCCTCGTGGCCGGATTCCAGTAGTTGCATGATCTTGCTCGTCGCGGCCCCGGCGAAGTAGGGCGGCAGCTCGCTGGGGACCGACTGCACGTTGAGCCAGTTGACCAGTTGGTTCGGCGTGCCGTTGTCGCCGTGGGCGTTGGTCAGCGTGAGGTACGATTGGGACCAGATGCGCTTCGAGCCGCCGCCTCGCACCGGCGTCGCAGTCAGGTCGTAGGCCGGCGCCGGCCGCACGCCGGGCGCCTCTTTGGCATCCTTGCTGTGACAGACGACACAATGCCGGTCGAGAACGGGCTGGACCTCCGCGGCGAAACTGAATCCACGCGGCGGGCCGAAGAACGGATCGAGCGGGCGCGGCGGCTGGCGCATCGCCAACGGCAACGCCTTCGTTTGCGGCGCGTTGTGTTTGCCCTCGTGACATCCCACGCATCCCCGCCGCTCGCCCGGTTGCAAGGTGGACCAACTCCGCATGGTCTGGACGACATGGCCGCGGCTGTCCAAAGCCTGGAAGTACACCGGGGTGCGCGCGGGAACGATAAAACATGCCGAGCCGTCCTCGTGGATCGGGACCGAGCCCAGCACCCGCTTCACGTCGTAGCTGCCCGTGCCGATGGAAATCGGACAGGTGGACCAACTGCCGCCTCCCGGGCCGCCAAAACTCGTTTGTCCAATCGGCAGATACCGGAAATCGAGCGCGACGACGCGCAACCGCTTGATCGCGCCTCGCGGTACACCCTGCAAACCCATGCCGTTGTAAACATCCTGAACGAAGTATACGCCTTCCTTCTGCTCAGGATCGCGCGTCGAGGGAACCTGCGGCGGCGGCGTGCGGGCGGCCAGCGGAACCGCATGGTAGCAGCCCAGTTTGGGATCGGAAGCCAGCAACTCGCGCTGCCCGCCTGCGTCCATCCAGTACAGCCCATAAGGCTCAGGATACCGGCGGTTCCCATCACTGCGAGGCGAGTAGGAGACCAGGAACATCGTCGGCGTAAGAGGATACGGGTAGCGGAACTGATCGCCGTCCTGGCCGTAGGCGTCCACGCGCACGGCCTGCGTGTTACGCACGGGGGCGATGAGTTGCACGCCCTCGGCGTCATGAGTCCCGCGCGATCGATCGATCAGGGCCAGTTTTCCACGCTGGTGCGCGTGGTGCCCGCCGAGCACCGCCAACACCGTCGTGGTGCCGGGGATGCCGCGGGCATGGAGGATCGACGGGGGAAACCAGGAGTTGTTGCCGTAATACTCGGCCTGCGCGGTTCCGTCCGCGTTCATGCGGAACAGACCCTGGGGCCAGACCTGCGAACGGTCGTTGTAGTCCCACCGGGTGTAGATGATCGTGCCGTCACCCATCAGCGTGGGGAAGCAGGTCGTCACCTGATCGAACCCCACGCGGCGGATTCGCCCGCCGTCCTTGTCGCACAGATACAGGTTGCTGACCTCGTTGTAGTCGCAGTCGATATTCTGGACGCACCGGGAGGAACTGAAGACGATCTCGCCGTTGGGCAGATACACGCCCTCGAAATCCGCGACAGCCTTGTGGTGGGTCAGTTGGCGAACGGCACGAGAGGCAACGTCCATTTCGTACAGATGGTAATCGTCTTCGCGGGCCGACTTTTTCCAGGCGAAGAGCACTCGCTTGCCGTCGAACGACACGTCCGGATCGCGGATGACGCCGCCGGGATCGTTCAACAGCACGTCGATTTGCGGCTCGTTGCCCTCGAGATTCAGAACGCATAGCGCGCTGCCCGGATAGAAATAGGCGTACTTGCCGCGAGAATCCGAGAGAGACTCGGTGTAGGTCCAATGATTGGCGCCGGCCAGCGCGCGGTCGTCGTGCTTGACGAACACCCACCGGGGCCATTGGACGGCCAGCGCGCCTAATCGCGCCTTTCGCAACTCCTTGGCTTCGATGACGTCTTGTTCGACCGCAACCTTCTGCACGCCACTGGCGGGCGATTCCGCCGATCTGGCCGCGCTGACCCCGATAACGAAGATAAAGGCGCTTAGCGCCGCACTCACGAACAATCCTATTGCTTGCATGCTGGATCCATTCTACGGTTTGGACTTGGTCGTCGCTACTACCCGAAAACCAACGTCATAGGCGCCCATCCATGCCGGCAGGTAGTTGCGGAAGGCCGACCGGCAGCGGTGCGGGCGGTCGTGCCACGAGCCGCCGCGGATCACCTTCTCGCCGTCGGGGGAAGCGTCGTTGCGGTCGTCGCCTTCGTCGTAGGGATACGGCCGGTAGGCCGACAAGGTCCACTCGCCGGCGTTGCCGGCCATGTCGCAGAGGCCCCACGCATTGGCCGAGTATTCCCCGCCCGGCACGCTCACTTGGCCGCCGTCGTTGAAGCGGTTGTCGAATACGCGGGTCAGTTTTATGCCCTTGCCGATCTTCGCAAAGGCCTGGTCGGCCACGTTGGCGTAACGAGTGAAGTCGGCGTCAACTCCGCCGAACCACAGCGGCGTATCCGTGCCGGCCCGACAGGCCCATTCCCACTGGCCTTCGGTGGGCAGGAAAAATCGCTCGCCCGTCTTCTCCGACAACCATCGGCAGAAGGCCATCGCCTCGCGCCACGAAATTCGCACGACCGGTTGCCCAGGCTGGTTCAGCCGAATTCCAAACGAACCCGGATTGCTATTTGGATTGGTATCGTAGACATAACTGTCGTGGGCGGCATCGAACAAGGCGTAGACCTCGTTGCTGATTTCGCAGCGGGTCATCCAGAACGGGCTGGCAATCCGCACTCGGGCCGCCGGACGTTCGTCGCGCAAACCCTTGCAGTCGCCCATTACGAACTCACCGGACGGGACCAGCACCAAGTCGATGCCAATGGGTTTGCCATCAGCAGTACGCCCGAGTTCGATCCGGCGTTGGGTCTCCGTACCGGCCGCCTTCTGACGACGTTCGGCCTCGGCGCGGTCGAACGGCCAGTTCGGACAAGTCGCCGGCTCCGAGAACTTCTCCGGCTCGGGCACGATCGGCGTGACGGGTTGCGGGGCCGGAACCGGATACGCTTCAACATCCAGATCCAGACCGGCGTAGCATTGGTCGAGTTCCCGGCGGCGCTGAGCGACCGCATTCTTGCCTCCTCCAGCCCAAGTGCCGGATACCGGGGTATTGAGATCGATCCAAGTGATGAGTCGGTCGAACTCTTCATGGTCCAGGACCACGCCGTAGTGCCCTTTGCGCAGCATCTGGATCAGTTCGCTGCTTTCGGCATAGTGTTCCCCCGGTTGTTTCAAATGATGGTCGCTCTCGGACCCCACATTACGAAGATATTGGCGCAACATCCCCGGCTCCAACTTCGGGGCGGCCGCGTTTTTCCCGCCACGCGGCGCGTCGTGACACGCGCCGCACCCGCGCCGCAGAACAGGCGCGACTTCGCGGTCGAAACCGTATGGCCGAACCGGGCCGTTCCACGGCTGGACATCGACCGCTGGTTTCAGGGCGGCAAGAACTGTCTTGGTCCGTGGAGCATCGGAAAATCGTTCATGGCATCCGACACAGGCGCCTTGTTCGCCGGGCATGGCCGTGTACCAACTGCGCATGACCTGCAAGGCCCGCCCTTCGGCATCCAAAGGTTGGACAGCCAGAGGCGTGTTGGCCGGTACGCGGAAATAGGCGGAACCGTCGGACTCGACCGGCACGGTGCCCAGAATCCGTCGCCCGTCGATGGCGCCCGGCGAACCGTAGCGGGTCATCCCATGGTGCCCCCAGACATAACTGTAGACGCGGAGTTGTTTCACCGTGCCGCGCGGCACTCCCTTGAGCCCCGGTCCCTGGTAGACATCAACCATCAGCACGCTGGCGTCTTTGACTGCCGGGTGCGTGCGGTCGGGAATGACCGGCGGCCGGGGCGTCCGGCGCAGGGGGACCGGTTCATAGAGCGCGTATTCCGGATCTTCGTAGACGGAGAGCATGTTGCCGAACACATCGACCAGGTAGATCGCCCATTGCGAGTTCGCGGTCAAACGTCCGGCCGTCAAGAGGTACTTGTCGCTCAACGGACAGGGATGCAGAAAGCACGGGAAGGTGCCTTTGGCGCCAAATGTGACGCCGCCAGAGTAGAGCGCATCCTGGAAGATCGGGATAACCGGCGTGTTTCCCTTCCCGATCATGTGGACCGCGCCCTCGGCCTCATATTGACCGAGACTCGTATCGAAGATCACCAACCGTCCGCGCCGCCTGGCGCCGTGGTGGCCGGCGACGATCGCGGCGATCTTGGAGGGATCGTCGGGGATCGCGCGGGCAAACCAGACCGCCGTCGGCCAGTAAGAGTTGCTCCCGTAAACGGCTTTCTGGTTCGTGCCGTCCGGATTCATCGTGAACAGATGGCGCCCGAAAGCATGTCCCAGATCGGCATATTCCCATCGGGTGTAAAGAATGCGGCCGTCATTGGCCACGGACGGCGTGTAATTATGGTCCTGGTCAAAGCACAGCCGACGGATGCCCGTGCCATTAGCCTCGGCGCGATACAGGTTGGCCACGCGCTCTTGGGACTGGCAAGGCACCGCTTGCATCGGGGCCGTCGAATTGAAGACGATTCTGCCGTCGGGCAGATAACAAGCATTGAAGTTGTCAACGTCCGGTTGTTGCTCGCCGATGAATTGGCGCAAACCGCGTCCGTCGACGCCGATTTCGAAGATCTGCCACCGGCCCGGTTCGCGAATCCCCGAAAACAACAGACGGTCGGCGTCCCAGTGGAGGTTGATGTCGCCGACGAATCCCGTGTTCTCCGGACGATGCAACGTGGTCAACTTGCCGTCGGGTCGGACCGGCGAGAGCACCGCGATTTCGTTCTCCCAGCCATGCGAGTTGAGCGAGGCCTGGCTGCCCCAACTGACCGGTTGGCCCGGCTCATTCCCGTTATCGTGCTTGATTCCCCGGTAGGAACAGAACCGTTTGACCAGCAGCAGTCGTTGGAAATCCAGGAGCGGGTTCGCCAGCAGGGCCTCGGCGCGCAAGTCGAGACAGGCATCCACCGCCTGGTCGAAGGCCGCGCCCGCCCGGGCGTCCCCTTTTACCGCGACGGCGCGGGTTGTCTCCATGGTCTTGACCAACGCATCGAGTTTCGCGAGGTACTCGCGACCCTTCGGGTATCGGGCGCCGTAGGTGGTCGATAGATCTTCGATCGCCGCCCGAAGCGAGTCGCGTTGGTCCAGCAATCGTTCCGCTTCCGATAAACGACAGGCGCGGTAATAAAGCGCGCGCCCGGATTCGACGCCACTGCCGGCGGGGCCGGCGAGTCCGCGGGAACGTTTGTTGCCGGCGGCCGCATAGCGCTGCGCCAACACCCCGGCGCTGAACTCCGCGGACGGCAAATCCCAAATCGCATCTTCGCGCTCCCAACGCATCTGCCGGCGAGAAACGGCATCCGGAAAATCGGACAACAGGCGATTCCAAATCGGCTGGAGCGGGTTCTCCGGCGTCGGATCCGCACATCCCGGCCAAAGAACGATCGGCTTGATTGCGAACGCCCCCCCCGTCGTCTTGACCAACAACGGATTGTCGCCCTTCGTCAGATTCAGCCGCAGGTTGTGATCCGCTCCGGAAGCACCGATGTGTTGCTCCATGCGGAAGATCTTGCGACCGTTCAGCCACATCACGGTCCCGCCACTACCCCGCGTGAACGTCACGGCGATGGTCGTCGGTTCAATCGCCCGAATCATCCGATGGAAATATCCCGGGCCTTGCCGTTTCGTTGCGTCGGGACATTCGACCCAGGTCAACTCACCGCAGGGCTTGGTCACGTCGATCGGGCCTTCCTCAGGTGGGAAAACCTCATCGGTGACGATCTCCTTCGTTGAATCGCGCTCCTTCTTTGAATCGCGCGATTTGACGGGCAAGGGTATCGTCCACCATGGGCCAAGCGATACGCCCGGCCAGGGCGAGTTCGGATCACCGGCTTTGATGAGTTCCGCCTCGCGCCGGGCGGCGGCCTCCCGCGTGGCCTGCATCGTGTCCTGCCAGGTGGTTTGGCGACTGTAGTACGGCAAGAGAGACACGGAACCCGAGACGCCGTCCGCGTCCGAAGGTTTCCCCTTACCCGCCCCCAGGGCCGGCATCAGCCCCAAGGAGCCCGCCACCGTCAGCAACACTACGCTCGCCCGCATCGTTCGTGCCCTCACGATCATCTCCTTCTTCCAAAGCATCTTCCGCCTCAATGTTTTCGGATTTAGGGTGTTGGCGTTCGCTCTGGATTTGCCTCATTTCTTCGGTTCCACCTCGTTTCCAAGCAACTTCGTCGAGAACGCGATGATGTCGCCGGCCTTCACGTTCGTATGGAAATCGTGCGTGGCGCTGCCCAGTTCCGCGCTCCAAAGGGTTTCGCCATTTTTCAATATGCGTGCCAGGATGTTGGCCCCTTGGTTCTGTTTCGCGGGTGAAACGGGATCGGTCGCTCCCCTTTCCACGTACGTGACCAGCGGGTCCCACTGAACCTTGTCGCGATCGCCAAGACGGCCTTCCAGGCGGACCACGCCGTCGCGCGGCGCCGTCCACGTGCGCGCCACTTCGTTGACATCGGGCGTCTGGTAATCGGAGCCGATGGCACACTTGCCGTCGCCCGTCCAGGTACCGGGGTCGGCCCACGTCATGTCAGCGTACCGTCCGTCCTTCTTCTGGCAATAGCGCCACTGGTTCTTCCCCTGGATGCTGGAGAAGCAGTCCGAAACGCGGTAGCAGTTGGCGGAGTATTCAAAAGCACCCGCGCGGATCATCGTGCCGGTGGAAAGCGGGTGCTTGTCGCCGCGCACGCGGATCTCCAGCGTATGGGTCTGGTTCGGATCGAGATGGGTCGCGATGAACCCGAACTGACTGCTATGATTGGCGTGCGACCAGCAGTCGCTCGTCTTCATCCAGGCGCCGTCGAGAAAGATGTCCACCTTTCCAAAACCCGGACCTGCCTGGTTGCGGTAGTAGATCTCCTTCGCCTTGAAGGTGCAGCGGACCGCGCTGCCCGGCTTGTCGCTGGCGCCCGCCTTCCACTCCCCCTGGTAGGTCACTTCGCTCGGTTGCGGCGCCACGGTTCGGCGGCTTTCGATCGGATCGGGGGAATCGAGAAATGCGGGGCCGGGGTAGGCGAGGTCCGGGTTCGCGGAAGGGCCTCCTCCCGTTTCCCAGCCACCTATGCCCGAGGCACTGAAACCTTGCGTGGGATGCGTTTCTCCGGGCCCCAGTTCGATTCGGTGTCGTACGGGAATACGGAGGGACGCGTTTGTGGACTTGTTGAAAGAGAACCCGGAATAGACATAGAACACCCGCCCCGTGCGGTTCTGTTCGGTCTTCTCCTCATTGGTGACGAACCACGCCAGGTTGCCCCGCTCGTCGCCGAACCCCCAACTGGCGTCGGGAATCTTGAAGATCGGCGTCCAGTCTTGTTTCTCGATATCGTCGCATGCGGCAACACCCCCAACCCAGTCGAAGGACAGGTATTTCTTCAGGTAGGTGTTGTAGGTGACGCAATAGCCGTTCACATAGGAGCCCTTGCCGCCGATTGCCGGCTCCTCCCACTTGCCATGGTAGAACTTGCGCCACTTGTCCGACGCCATCTTGTCGCTAATGGCGCAACGGGCCACGTGATGGCGGCTGCAGAGCCCCCCTCCCTTTCCCACCCCCGGCTTCTTGCGGATATAGTGATTCGAGAAGACGTAGTGATAACCAGTCTTCTCGTCGGTAAAGAGATGGTGATCCCCGTCCCCGGCGTCCCACATCGCGCCGGACCATTCGGCACAGCGGGTTTCCAGCGGCGCGGACGCATCCCCCGAGTGCGGATAAGTATTCAAGAGGATCGGGCCTTCGTAAGTCCAGGTCAACCCCAGGTCGGCGCTCGAGGCCAGGTGGATCTGCCTTTGGATGGCCCATTTGTTCCAAAAATACTCGCAGTGCAGCGGAGCGTAGATCCTGTTCTCGGTCGCATCATGCCATATCCCGCCCAGGATATAGGGCCGGTTGCATTTTCCTTTTCCCACGGCCTCAAGCACACCGCCGTGCGGTTGCGCACCTGATCCTGTTCCGCCTTTCCCGCCTGGCTGGGCCTTGAGATCCTCGAAGTCTTTGCCTTTCTTTCGAATCACATGAGGACCGTCGCCGTTCTTGCCGATGAACCACAGATCGCCCTCGATGACGGCCAACCCACCGGGGAAATCCGAGTAATAAATGTGTTTCGTCTCCGGCACCTCAATGGTCTCGGTGATCTTGATGGTAAACGGCAGGGACGGCGTATTGTCCTGCGTGCCGGGCGCCGGCGGTTCACCGGCCGACGCCGTTATGGAACAGATTGTGGTCAGCAGGGCGGCGATCATCATTCTGCGCATGGCGTCTCCTTGGTCTTCCCGTGCCATTATAACACGCCCCGCCGCAGCCGATGTTCGCGGATAAGCAAATTGTGTTACCACGTGACAACCTGCTCTGCGCCCAATATCTCAGCCCGCCCAGCCGCTGCGGCATGGTTGCCCGGCAGGTTCGGCCCGAAACGGATCACTTTGCGCTACTCGCGACTGCGAAACTGCCGGCGGTAGGCGGTCGGAGTCAGGCCGACGACCTTGCGGAAGACGGTAGCAAAGCTCTGCGACTGCATGAAGCCCGATTGATCGGCGATCGCCAGCATCGACAAGTCGGTTTCGGCGAGCAGTTGTTTGGCGCGATCGATCCGCACGCGGCGGATTTCCTCCAGCGGCGAGCGGTCCAGGTGGCGGCGAAACTTCTTGATCAACCCGGTACGGCTGATCGAGACGTGGTCGGCCACGTCGCCGACCGAGATCCGCTCGACGGCCCGCTCGCGAATGAACCGCAGGGCTTCGGACAGGTCGTCATCCGACGTGGCAAGAACGTCGGTGCTGCGGCGCGTCACCACGTTACCGGGCGGAACCTCGATCGGCGCACGTCTCTGCCGTTTGCCGCCCAACAGCGACACGAGCAACTCGCCTGCCTTGTGGCCGATCCGCCGGCCGTCGATCTGGATGCTGGAAAGCGGCGGGTCGGTGGTCAAGCACAACAAGTCGTCGTTGCCGGCGCCGAGAATCGCCAGGTCGTCGGGCACGCGAATTCGTTCCTCGCGGCAGACGGCCGCTACGCTGGCGGCCAAGCGGTCCACGGCGCAGAACACAACGGCCGGTCGGGGCAGCCCGCAGACCCAGCGATGCAGGGCGGCGGTGGCCGGAACTCGCCGCTGACGGTTTTGCAACGGCAGATCGTCGGCGTCGTAGACGAGCGCCTCCAGGCCGTGGTCGCGAAGGCAATCGACGAATGCCACCCGCCGCCGTTCGGCGAAGTGCCAGCCGCTCGGGCCGACGTAGGCAAAGTGGCCGAAGCCGCGACCGCGAAGGTATTCCGCCGCCATCCGGCCCACCGCGGCGTCATCGCTGACCACCGACCGCCGCGAGTCGGCCCGGCGATAGGCGGCCACGTGGACCACGGTCAGGTTCTGTCTGGCCAGATAGGCCGCCGCGGCGGCGGAATCGACGAACGCCACGATCCCGTCGGGACGAGCGGACCGTACCTCGCGGACGGGGTTCGCCGTGTCGCTGCCGTGGATCAGACGCACCTCCTCGTGCCGCTCGGCGAACTCCAACAACCCGCGCTCGATCTCGCGGCCGTAATAGAGCCAGTCGGGCAACAGCGCCAAAATCCGCCATTTCGCCGGCCGTTTTGGCATGGAGCGTTCCTCGCTTATCATCCCCTCACTGTAGTCTCTCGCCCCCTCGATTGTCAAACGATAACACGAATTGTGCATCTGCGAACATAAAGAACTGCGAACCACGGTCCACGGTATAATCGTATGACCCCAGGCAGAAACCACAAAGCAAGACAGTCAGGCGGTTGTTGCACATGACGATTGCGAGAACACCTTGGACGTGGATCGTCGCCGCATCGGCGATGGCGTGCCTACGACCGCGGCGGTCTGGTGTGGATCGAGGCCAACCCCCGCGAGTTCCGCATCCACGGCCGCTTCCTGCCTCTCACCGGCGACGGACCGGCCTGGGCTTACCCCGTGATTCACGACAAGAAGCTCTACCTCCGCCACGGCGACGTGCTGGCGTGCTACAGTATCGCCCAACCGTAGCTGTACAGTCACGCCAGCAGGCCGAACGCGTCGATCGCGGCGCCACGTGCGGCCTCCTTGTCCACTTCGGTCAGTCGCGCTGGCAATGCGAACACTTCTTCGGTCATCCGCCGCAGTCCACGTAGTGTGGGCACTGCCCACGGACGAGCCACAGCAACGAGTTTACCACCCCACGCGCCAACGTTCCAGGTGCGTGCTTCCGCCTAGTTCTTCGCCCAGTCGAGGAACTCCCGCAGACGTCGTTCCAGCTTATCCAACGCGGGGCGGGCGTTGTCCTCTTCAATCTGTTCGTCGAGGGCCCGCAGCGCCGCCTCGCGGCTAGCCGGATCCGCGATCGCTTGCGATTCCTTGACTTTCTCTAGGTAGCGCGGGGCGTAGCGCGTCAACACAGGATATCCAGAGCGGTCGAAGCGTTTGTCGGCGGGGCTGATCCAGGCGATGCAGATTCCGTCCGCCTCCGCTTGCGCGGCGAGAACCTCCAATTCTTTTGCCGATGGCGGTTCGTCGTTTGGATATCCCCACACGTACCCGATCTTTTGTCTGGGATCGAAGCCGGTGATTGTTAAGCTCGTGCCGTTTCTCTCGTACCGGAACGGGGACGTCACGTCGATTTTCGCCTCCGCAGTCAAGCGCTCGACGAATTTCCGTAACATCGCCGCCGGCAGCGGCCGAGGTTGTCCCACGCCGCATTCGCCGAAGGAGTGATGCGGACGCGGGCAGGCCCGCCAGCGCGCCAGAGACAACAAATTGCGCGGTTTGGGCGAACGGGAGGGATACTCGCTCGCGCGGCGGTCGGCGACCCAGCAGACGTACTCGGCGACACACGAATCGAGAGCAGTAAGCCGTTCCTCCACCGTATCGGCTTTGCGCTTCTCAAAGGCGGCCTTCTCCTCGGCGTTCCTGTAGTAACCGGTGACGTATCCCAAACGACTGGTGTACGGAATCACGACCGCGATGAACTCCAAGGTGATCGGCGCGCGCTTTTCGAGCATCGCCGCCTTGGCGGCCGAGAGCCGATCGGGATTCTGATTAGGGGATTCGCGGTCGTTCCCGAAGAACCCCGGGCCCACGGTTTCGGGCGTGGCCCAGACGTACCCGACCTTCTTGTCCGGGTCGTAGCCGGTGGCGCGGAAAGCGACGCCGTCTCGGTCGTACGCGTAGTCGCGCACCATCTTGTAGCCGGCCGCCCGGAACGCCCGATCGATCCGGGCGCACGCAACGTCGCGATCCAGGACGATCTCCACAAATCCTTGATAGATCTGCTTATTGAATGAATCCGGACCGGGAGGATGGCCATATCCGCCTCCCTGAAAAGACCTCGGACACCAGGCCGACTGATCCTCCATATCGCGCATCCAGTCATGACCACGCGCGGACGACCAGGACCAGACAGTCGAAAGCAAGGCGCCGGCGAGCAGCGCGACATGCACGGCATAATGGCAGCGGCAAGTGTGCGACTCGGGCAGGCTGGCCATAGGCGACTTCCGGCGAGGGATAAGGGTGTCTGACTATTAGACGCCGCAGGGATCGGGGAGTTCCAAGGTTGATGAAAAAACGACGTCCTCGACTTTGTCAAGGATAGAAAATTTGTTTTTTGCCGACAGGCATGAAAAAGATCGCTTGTCCGTTGGCAGCTCTCAATCACCGGTGGGGTACGAATGCCGGAATCTTCCCTAAGTCATTATTTCTCAACCTGTTGCGCGCACATTCCGTTTCCGCGACGTCGCCAACGGAATGCTCGTTGGCACCAACGCGGCGCTCGTTGGCATCCGCGGACGGTCCGTTGAAGCCGGCGGGACGTAGGTGGGCTTCCGCGCGGCCGGCGTTGGCGCCAACGCTTCGCCGGTCGGCCCGACGCAAGACTTGTTGGTTTCAACGCGTCGCTCGTTGGCGCCAACCGGGCCTCCGTCGGCCCCCACACGGCCTTCCCGCCGTCTTCCACTCCCAATCCCCAAATCCCAAAATGTGAAAACGACCGCCGCCAAGGCTGGCCGCTAAGGGGACAGGTCCGTGTTTTCGGTCAACGCGTTTCGGCCATAACCTGACCAATTGGCCGAAAAAGGACTCTTGTAGGCGGTGTATTTGCCGGAGGCGTGATACCGCGCGGAGTAGACGGGGTTCGGGCCGCTCTTCGGGTCGCCGACTTCGGGCCAGGGAATGTCGGCAGTCCCCGCGAACGGCTACGCCGCCGCTTACCGAGGCCCCGATGCCTGAACGGGAACTTCCTATGCCTGATGGCACTGCGAGAGGGGGGTATCGCGGCCACCACCGGTGTGCAAAACGATAACACGAATTGATTATTGCGAACACCTGCCGCCGCGATATAATAGGCATAGGCTCCCGCCAACCGTTGCCCACCCCGCGCTCCATGCCTAGAAACGGAAGAGCCCACCTGAGCCCCCGTACGCGGAGACGCCGCAATGAGTAGAACACTTCTATTTCCTGTGCCCCTCCTGCTGACGCTTCTCTGCGGGGCACCTGCCTCAGGCGACGAGCCAAGCCCCTTTCAGAGCGAGGCATCCCTGACAGCCGAGCACACAATCGATCGGGTTGTTCTCGCCGACTTGCAGAAACGAGGCATCGCGCCGGCCAGGATCTGTTCCGACTGCGTGTTCGTGCGGCGGGTTTACCTGGACGTGATTGGCACGCTGCCCACGGCGGCCGAGGTGCAGGCCTTTCTTTCGGACAAAGCCCCGAACAAGCGCGCCGCCTTGATCGACCGTGTGCTGGATCGCGAGGAATTTGCGGATTATTGGACGCTGAAGTGGAGCAACCTGCTGCGGATCAAAGGGGTCGCCCCCATCAAGATGTGGCCCTACGCTGCCGCCGCTTATACGCGTTGGGTCCACTGCTGCATCCGCGCCGACATGCCCTACGACCAGTTCGCGCGCGAGCTGCTCACGTCGCGCGGCAGCAACACGCGTTGCCCGCCGGCCAACTTCTACCGGGGCCTGTCGAACCGCGAGCCCGCCAACATCGCCCAGGTGGTGGCGCTGACGTTCATGGGCGAGCGGACGGAGAATTGGGCGCCCGCGCGGCTGGACGGGATGGCCGCGTTCTTCGCGCGGATTGGCTACAAGCCCACGCTGGAATGGAAGGAGGAGATCGTCTTCTTCGATCGTAGCAAGACCGACGCCCCCGCCAGCGCGGTCTTTCCGGACGGAAAGCGTGCGGCGCTGGAGGCCGACAGGGATCCGCGGCTCGTCTTCGCCGAGTGGCTGATCGCGCCCGAGAACCCCTGGTTCACCCGCAACATTGCCAACCGGGTCTGGTCGTGGCTTCAGGGACGCGGCATCGTCCACGAGCCGGACGACTTTCGCCCGAACAATCCGCCCTCGAATCCGGAGCTGCTTGCGCTGCTGGAGAAAGAGCTCATCGGCGCGAAGTACGACCTGAAGCACCTCTACCGTTTCATTCTGAATTCCCAGACGTACCAGTTGTCGTCGATTCGCCGGAGCGACAAGCCCGAGGCGCTGGCCCATTTCGCTGCTTATCCCGTGCGGCAGTTGGAGGCGGAGGTCCTGAACGACGCCTTGAACCGGCTCGGCAAGGCCCAGGGGAGATACGAGGACGCCTCGCCCGCGCCGTACACGGTCTTTCCGTCCGGCACGCGCGCGATCCAGTTGGGCGACGCCAGTTGGAGCACCGCTTTCCTGGAGCTTTTCGGCCGCTCGGAGAGCGTCAGTGGCAGGGAATCGGAGCGCGGCAACGTGCCCTCCGGCAGACAACAACTACACCTGCTGAATTCAAAAGAGATGCGCGAAAAGATCATCATGAGGATCGGGCGGGGCATGCCGGACCTGTACCTGAACGTGCTGTCGAGATATCCGACGCAGGCGGAGCTGAAGGCCGTTCAGGCACATGTCGAGATGGTCAAGAAAGAACCGAAGGCAGCGGTTTCCAACCCGAAAGCGCAGCCGCCCGACCCCACGGAAGACGTGGTCTGGTCACTGATCAATAGTGCGGAGTTCCTGAATCGTCACTGATGGTAGTCGGCACACGATGGGCGCCGAGACACGGGATCGGCACAGGGCGCGTGCTGACTGCATTAGAGGAAGGAATGCGATATGAGCATTTCAATGACTCGGCGGGAAATGATGTGCCGCGGCCTGCTGGCCGCATCGGGTCCGCTCTGGGCTGGAGGTTCAGGTTTTCGGGCACTGGCGGCCGAGGGCGTTGCCGCGGCAAGAGCGCTGCCCAAGCCGAAGGGCACGGCAAAATCCGTCATCCACATCTGGCCTGGCGGGGGCCCCTCTCACTTGGACACCTTCGATCCGAAGCCGGATGCCGGGCCCGACTGCACCGGCCCCTTGAATGAGGTGATCGAGACGAATGTGCCCGGCATCCGCATCAACGCGACGCTGCCGCTGTTGGCAAACATGGCCGACAAATACTCCATTATTCGCAGCTTTACTCATCCGGAAGTCGGGCACGAAGGAGACGCAGTGTTCGCCGTGACCGGGAGGGACACGCGCATCGCATTCCCCAGCTTCCTCTGCGTGCTTTCCGCGCTTCGCGGCTACGACGCCGGCTACCGCGGCAAGGTGCCGCCATTCGTGCTGCTGACCGAAAACGGCGGTTTCCGTCCCGCCCAGCTCGGGTTTCTCGACCGCAAGTACGGCCCGTTCGTGACCGGAGGCGATCCCTCCAAGACGCCCTTCGTGGTGGAAGGCATCGTCACCGAAGGCATAAGCGACACGCGACAGAAGCAGCGTCGCGACTTTTTGGCGACGATGGACACGCTCGGCCAGACGATGAAGGGCGACCCGCAGTGGAAGCCCCTCGAAGAGGCCCGCGACGAGGCCTACGACATGATACTGGGCGAAGGACGAAAGATTTTCGATCCGGCCAGCGAGCCGGATGCCGTGCGCGACCGCTACGGCCGCAACAAGTTCGGCCAGTGTTGCCTGGTGGCGCGGAAACTGGTGCAGGCGGGGGCCCCTGTCGTCCATGTCAACGACAGCGCGCGGAGCGCGACGGAAAACTGGGACACGCACTGCCCCATCCATTTCGAACTGATGAAGACCATGTTGCCGGTGCTCGACCAGGGGCTCTCGGCCCTGTTGCAGGACCTCGCCGACCACGGGCTGCTGGACAGCACCATCGTGTATTGGGGGGCCGAGATGGGACGCACCCCGAAAGTGTCGAAGGAATTCGGCGGGGGCTTGGGACGCGGCCATTGGTCGAACTGCTACTCCGTCGTGGTCGCGGGCGGAGGTTTCCAGGGCGGGCGGGTCGTCGGGGAGTCCGATGCCCAAGGGGCGTTCGTCAAGTCCCGACCCGTGTATCCGTGCGACATCATCGGCAGCATCTACCTGCTAATGGGCATCAGCTTGGACACGCTGATACCCCATCCGCGGCTGAAGTACCCCGTGTATCCCGCGCCGGAGGAAGGCGTGCCGTGCGGCGGCGTCTTGACCGAGATCATGTAGTGGCCAATCATCGCCCCGCCGGGATAAACTCCGCGGCGGCGTTTACCGCGTGAGTCAGAACTTGAGGTGTTGCCATGAGAACCGATCGGCTGACGCTGATCCTGTGTGGCCTGATGCTGCTGGCGCCCGGCGCCCGGGCTGATGTCCCACTCATCGAGCATGTCTATCCGGCCGGGGGCCGCCAGGGCACGACCGTCCAGATCGATGTGGGCTGCAAGACGCTGGGCCGCTACAAAGGCGACGTGGCCGTACACGTCTCCGGAAGCGGCGTTACGGCCGCGTTCGTCCCGTCCCCGGCCCCGGCCAAGGACGAAGCCGCGAAGTCGCAAGCCAGGCTGGCGGAATTGAAGAAAGTAAAAGAGCCGACTCCGGCCGTCCTCAAGGAGCTCGCCGAGTTGCTGTTGAAATCGGCGCTGGCGAACAGCAAGCGCATGCAATCGACCAAGGATCCCACCATGCCGCCCATGGCGAAGGTGACCGTGACCATTGCTCCCGGCGCCGAGCCGGGCCCGCGAGAGTTGCGGCTGGTGACGCCCGACGGCCCCTCGAACCCGCTGCCCTTCCATGTCGGCGACCTCCCGGAACTGGTCGAGACCGACGTGAGTTGGGACTACAACGCCGTGAAGAAGCAAGTCGAGGACGGCCACGTGGTCCCCGGCCCGTTGTTGTTTACCGCAGCGGGGCAGGTTCCGCCGCCGCTGGTCACCCTGCCCGTGACGATCAATGGGCAGATATTCTCCTCCGAGGTGGACCGCTACCGTTTCAAGGCCGCGAAGGGGCTGAGACTGGTGATATCGGCCGTCGCCCGCGAGCTGAAGCCGTTCCTTGCCGAGGGCTCGCCCGGCAGCGTCGAACTCGATTTGACCCTCTCCAACGATCGGGGCAAGGAGGTGGCGCATAGCGCCCATTACCTGTTCTATCACGACCCGGTGGTCCTCTACGAGGTGCCGGACGACGGCGAGTACACGCTTGCGGTCAAGGATTTTCTCTATCGCGGCCGGTTCGACTTCGTCTATCGCGTCAGTATGGGTGAACTGCCGTTCATCACCAGCCGTTTCCCCTTGGGTGGCCGGGCCGGCGAGGAGACCAACGTTCAGATCGCCGGTTGGAACCTTCCCGCTTCCACCGTGGTCATGAGTGGCAAGCAGCCGGGCGTCGAGTCGCTGTTCGTCCGCAACAAGGTCGGCGTTTCCAACCGGCTGCCCTTTGCGGTCGATACGCTTCCGGAGTGCATCGAGAAGGAGCCGAACAACGACATCGCCACGGCGCAGGCCGTCACGCTGCCGGTCATCATCAACGGTCGGATCGACGCCCCGGGCGACGTGGACGTGTTCAGCTTCAAGGGACGCGCGGGCGAGCGGATCGTCGCCGAGGTCTACGCGCGGCGCCTGGAGTCGGCCCTGGATTCGCTGCTGGTGCTCACCGACGCCAAGGGCAAGCGGCTGGCCTTTAATGACGACACCCCGGACCCGGCCGCGGGCCGGCTGACGCACCAGGCCGATTCGTGGCTGATGGCGACTCTGCCGGCCGACGGGATTTACTACGTGTACATCCGCGATACACAGGACAACGGCGGGCCGGAGTATGCCTATCGCCTGCGGATCGGGCCGCCGCGGCCCGATTTCGAGTTGCGGATGATGCCGTCGAGCATTGCGATGGGCCCTGGAGCGAGCGTGCCCCTCACCGCGCGTGTGGTGCGGCGGGACGGATTCACCGGCACAGTGGCCTTGGCCTTGAAGAACGCCCCCAGCGGCTTCACGTTGGGCGAAGGCTACGTGTCGCCCAAACATCCCGACTTGATCCGCTTCACGCTTTGGGCCCCGCCCGCGCCGCTGGAGAAGCCTGCCACTCTGGTCTTGGAAGGTCGTGCGATGGTGGAAGGACGAGAAATCGCCCGTCCGGCCGTTCCGGCGGAGGAGATGTCGCAGACCTTTGGCGAATCGCGGCACCTTGTCTCCACGCAGGAGTTTCTGGCGGCGGTGCGCCATGCGGAGGCGTCGAAAGACAAACCGTCGGCAAAGCCGGCGCAAACCCCGTCCCCGGTCGCCGCCGAGATCCTCGGCACAACTCCCGTCGCCATTCCCATCGAAGGGTCGGCTCAGGTCCGCCTGGCCATGGCTGCCGATGCGCCCGCTGGCGTGGAGTACGGCCTGAAGGGTCCGCCGCCGGGAATCACGATGAAGACGGTGGCCAAGGAGGGCAAGGAGGTCACCTTCGAGTTCCAGAGCGACGCCGCCGCGGGTAGCCGGCTGGGCGTGAAAGGCGAGTTGACCGTCAACCGTTTGCGGCCGGGCAAGGCGGGCAAGTCAGGGGGCCGCTCGATCACGGGCATATTGCCGGCCATACCCTTCGAGGTCGTTGTGCCTCCACTGGATGGGAAATGACCTGCGTGGTAATCTAAACGATAGGTGGCAACTGGGGAAGTAAGGAGCGGGCCAGGGATCTGGCAGTGAAGCTTCCCCATACGAGGAGAATAGGATGCCTCAAGATAAGCAAACCTCGCAAGACCGGATTGCCGGGACCGCCGAATCCGACGTGGACAAGGGCCGCCTTCAGCGAGACCTTTCCGATAAGACCGTCTGCTCTTCCGCCTCGGGAAAGAAAAAGAAGGTTCTCGCCCGCAGTGGAAAACTCTCGGTCCTGAACGGACCGCTTCAAGGCCGGGAGTTCGTCCTGGGCGAAGGCGATTATCGAATCGGCTCCAGCGCGGATAACGATTTCGTCATCCGCGACCCCACGGTGTCGCGGCGGCACTGCCACATCCGGCTTACGCCACCCGGCTACTTGATCCGCGACCTTGCGAGCACCAATGGCACGTTTGTGAACGGGGTCAAGGTCGCGGAGGCGTTTTTGGATTATGGCGATGAACTTTACTTGGGGGAAACGGGCCTCGTCTTCCGTTCGCTGAAGGACGCCGGGGAGTGCATGCCCATCCGTGGAACGCCGGCGGGGAAGCGTCTGGACGGGAGCCTGGCGATTCAGAAGTTCTCGCGTCACGGGATTGGGTATTCGCTAGCCGAGTGGAGCGACGTGCGCCACGTTTTCGCCGCCGCCGTCCCGCGGCGGGGGGCGACCTTGGCGGCCCAGGCCGACGACGCACTGCGCACGATCGAGGCCGTCAACGGCGTCCACGGGACGCAGGGGGCCATTGTCCACCAGGCGGTCTTCCTGCCCGACCCGGCGCTCATCGACGAGTGCCGGGCCATCATGCGCGAGTTCTACCGCGACGATTTGCCCGCCACAAGCTACGTTGCCCAGCCGCCATGCGACGGGAAACTGATTGCAATCGAGGCCATGGGATTGGGGACCGGACGCGGCGACGTCGAGATCCATCGGATTAGCGAACAGTTGGTGATCGCACGGCACAACGGCATTGCCTGGACGCACGCCGCCCTCGTTGCCCCGCAGACAACCGCCCGCGGTGCCTATGATCAGGGCATGTGTGCTTTCCGGCAACTGCAAACGCTTCTGGCCGGCGCAAACATGCGCATGGACCAGGTGGTTCGGACATGGCTCTATCAGGGCGGCATCGTCGCGGACGAAGGTGCGACGCAACGGTACAAAGAGTTGAACCGCGCGCGCACGGATTTTTATGAGGGCATTCCGTTCTTGCGCGATCGCTTGCCGAAGGGGCACCCGCCGACGGTCTATCCGGCCAGCACCGGCATCGGCACGGAAGGGCGCGGGTTGGAGGCGAGCGCCATTGCCCTGGCCACCGACCGCCCGGAAGTCCTGGTGGCGCCGCTGGAGAATCCGCGGCAGAACTCGGCCTACTCCTATTCTGCCGCCTACAGTCCGAAGAGCCCCAAGTTCTCGCGGGCGATGGCCGTCACCTGCGGCCGATACGCCATGATCTTCATTTCGGGCACGGCCAGTATCACGGATTCCGAAACGCGCCACGTCGGCGATGCGGCAGCCCAGACCCGGGAAACCCTGGACAATATCGCGGCCCTGATCTCCGAAGAGAACCTGTCGCGTCACGGGTTGTCGGGGCTGGGCACGTCCTTGGCCGGGATCGGACTGGCGCGGGTGTATATCAAGCGGAAGGAAGACTACCAGCGGGTGCGGGCGGTCTGCGAGGAACGTCTGGGCGAGTTGCCGACGATCTACGCGGTGGCCGATGTCTGCCGGCCGGATTTGCTCGTGGAGATCGAGGGCGTGGCCCTTTCGTGCAATGCCAATGCACTGGCCGCAGCGAAGTGATTTGATGACGTAACAGGAGAGACCCGATGGACGCTTGGATCAAGAACATCAGCATGACAATCGTGTATGCGGCGGCCGTGGCGACGGCCCGGGCCGAGGAGGGGCATCCGCGAATACTGGTCACCAAGCCGCTGCTGGAGGCCATCCGCGCCGAGGCCCGGAAACCGGGGTCGCACCATCAACAGGTCTACAAGGCGATCAAGGAGCGCGTCGAGGCATCGTACAAGAACATGGCGCAGGCCTACGGGTCCGAGGAATCCGAAAAGACGCTCAAGCCGGACGACTACGCCTGGGGCTACCGCGCCCGCGAAACGGCCTTCCTGGCCATGCTGGCGATGACGCCCGAGGAGCAGAAGAAGTACGCCGAGTTGTCGTACAAGGCGGCGATGGAAACGGCCCTGCCCGGCGGCGCAAAGGCCAGCAGCCTGGCCGGCGCGATGGGCGCCATGAGCATCGCCCTGGCCTACGATTGGAGTTGCCATGCGTGGACGCCCGAGCAACGGGCGGAGGTTCGCAAGCGTGCGATGACCCACCTGGGCGCCATGCTGGGAGGCCGCGGGAAGAGCGAGATCGGCTTCAATAAGGGGGGCGTGATCAACGGTTCCCAGTTGGTGCTGATGATCGCCTTGGGCGAGGAGACCAACCGCAAGGCCAACTACGGCGAGCTAAAATCGCGGTTGAAGCAGCACATGGAGACCGCTTGCGACCAATGGGGCGTTTCTCAGGAAGGCCCCGGCTACACCGAATACCCCGCCTCGTTCCTTTTGCCGGCCGTCTTCGCCGCCCGGCAACTGGGCGACGACGACCTGATGAAAGTGGCCGCCACCCGAAGCTGGTGGAAACTGCTCATGTACGGATACACCTTCATGGAGCAACCGCGCCGATCGGTGATGTGGGGCGTCGGCAGCGGCGCCAGCGTGGGCCAAGGCTGGGCAAGTTTGTTGCTCTGGACCGTGCCGCCCGACCAACTGCCGTACTACCTGTGGTGGTACAACCGCAATCAGGGAGTCAAGGCCGCGGTGAAACAGAAGTTCGACCCCGAACGGGGCAATTCGCCCTTCGCGATGATCTGCTATCCGATCGGAGTCGAGGAGAAGGACCCCAGCGGCGTGTTCCCCGCCGCCTATTACGACGAACTCCGCGGGTTCGCCTTGCTGCGCAATCGCTGGAAGGACTGGAACGACATCCAGGTGACGATTTCGGCCGACGCCATCCACGGGATTATTGGCTGGGACCAACCTGACGTGCTGGCGCTGAACCTTCTGGCCTACAATACGCGGTTCCTCGGCGGCCCGATCAAGACCCATGATATCAAGAACTACAGCTCGCTCCTGGTGGATGGGCGTTTCGGCAGTGGAAGTTCGACCGGAAAGCCCGACACCTTCGAACTCCGCAAGGACGGCGGCTACGCAATCGTCGACGGCGGCGAGCTGTACGCGGGCCTCAAGTGCGACTCGGCGAAACGGCACCTGTTGGTCCAATTCGCCGCCGACAAGAGCCAGGCTTTATTGTCCACAATGGATCGCATCAAGAGCAGTGCGTCGCACACCTACACCTGGCAAGGCAACCTCGGTGGACCCGTGGACGACGACGGCGTGAAATCGACCGGCGGGCAAGAGGCCGGCCGGCCCATGTTCCTGCTGAAGGGCCGGAACAACGGCTTCGTCAAAGGCTGGGTGGTGCATCCGGCCGACGCCGTGGTGGAAGCCGCGGGCGACCCGCTGCGGATCAACGTCAAGGGCGGCGATGCCGACATCTGGGTGGTCATGCTGGTGGGGCAGGGCGAGCCGCCCGCGGCCACGATCGCCGGCAGCGGGCTGGAGAGCGTTGTAACGGTGGCCGGCAACAAGGTGCGGTTCGACGCCAAGGCGAACCGGGTCAAGGCAGAATGAATGATTGGAAATTGCATTCCTGCCCCAGGAGATGAGGCGCTGCCCAATTGGTATATCTTGCCTATCCTGTCAATATCGGACCTGGCCCGTTTTCTTCCCCTTTTCTTCCCCAGCGCGGTCAGCAGCGCCCGCTTCTGGTGGCAGGAGGGGCAGGTGCAGCGCTGCTTGCAGGAAAAGGCCACGAACATCTCGTGCT
>JBEKCP010000016.1:0-25118 GCA_050014815.1 Thermoguttaceae bacterium
CCGTCGAGCAAGACCAGTCCCGGGGCCGCGGCCAGGATCAGGTCGCCTGCCACCGTGGGCGTGGGGACCTCGGACAACAGGCCGTCGTTGGTGGCTACGGGCTCGGGTTCGATCAGGCCCTGCGCGGCGAAGCCCAGCAGGTGCGCATCTTCGCTTCCCGTTGCGATCAAGAGCCGCGCGCCGACCTTCACGGGCGAGGGCACGATGTAGCCGTGCTCGCTGGAGGCCGGCAGCTTCCAGAGCCGCTCGCCGTCGCTCAACCGCCAACCGCCCAGCGACGTCGCGTCGAACGTAAGCACCTGCTCGACGCCGCCGAAGGTTCCGGAGATCGGCGTGGAGTAATTGGCGCCTGAGGCTTTGCCTTCCCAGAGCAGCTTGCCGGTATCCGGATCCAACGCCGCCAAGTTCTTCGGGTGGACGATCAGCTTCCCAGCGGCGAGGATGGGCGAGCCGCAGAAGCCCCAGGTGGGCAGGGCCCGCACGCCAAAATCCTTGCGGAAGTCCTTCTCCCATAGCGTGCGGCCGGTCTTCAGGTCGAGGCAGTAGAACTCGCCGAACGCGCTCATCACGAAGACCTTGCCGTCGTGGATCAGCGGATTGGCGCGGGGCGCGGCGCCGTACTCCAGTTCCCGGCCGTTGGGGAACTTCCGCACCCATCGCTCGGCGCCGGTGCCGGCATCCCGGCAGCGGTAGAAGTCGTTTTCATCGTCACAGTCGGGCGTGACCAGCACACCGGCGGACACGGCCATTCCCGCGTGGCACTTGCCGGCGACCGGCTGTTTCCACAGCAGTTTCGGCGGCGTCCAGGTCTCCGGCAGCTTGGCGACGGTCCCGTCGCCGCGGGGGCCGCGAAAACCCGGCCAATCGTCGGCAGCGCCCGGCGCCGTAGCGGCCGTTAACGCCATGCACGTCAACTGGAACAAGGTCCTAACGCGCGGATAAGCAATCATGGTTCCACTCCTCTTCGGGTGTCGCCCTTCCGACCGATGCACCACAAGTAGTCGTAAGAGCGGACATAAATGCGGTCGGCGGCGATGGTGAAGGGACAGGCATAGCTGAAATGCCAGGTGTTCCAGCCCTGCGTCTCGATGACCTGCCGCTGCTTCTCGCCTTCGACCGGGGCGTTGGACAGGCGGTTCTCCGAAACCTTCTTGCCGTCCAACGAGTATACCTCGAAGACGGCGTCTTGTGGAGGCTTGGTCTCGCTCCCTCGTCCCTCCCGCAGTCCATAGACGTGCCCGCCGGCAATCTCGATCAGGTGCCGGGTGGCGGGCGTTGCCCGCGCCGCCGGGTTGCCACGCTCGTCTTTCGACCCGGCCAGGATCTTGCCGCTTTGGGCATCGAGGATGACCCCGTCGGGCATGTAGACCTTGCCTTCGTGGTAGACGATCGATGCCTGGTGCCGGCTCGATTTCCCCTCGATGCCGCACCACAGGAGTTTGCCGGCGAGTTTCCCCCCGGCGAGGCTGAACTTCACGGCGGCCGGAGAGGGATGATCGCCGTAGAGGTCGTTCTCCGACCAGCCGCCGTGCTGGCCGCCGCCGGTGAAAAACACCACGTCGGGCTCGTCGTATTTCACCACGGCCCACAGCCCGGGATTGCACCAGCCTTCGACCGGCAGCGGTTCTCCGCCGGGCAGCAGGAAGGCCCGCAGCGACCCGCCGGTCTCGTCGTCGTCGGTGCCGGTGGCCGTTTTGCCGCCGCCGCCACAGAGCAGGATGTCCTTTTCGCCCGCCTGGATGATCATCGGACTGAGGATGCTCAAGTGGGGAATCGCGACTTTCCCCTTGCCCTTTTGCGGCTGGTCGCGCAGCCAGGCGGACCAGCGGAGTTCCCCCGTCTTGCGGTCCATGGCGCGCACCAAAGCGCCGGAGTCGCTGATGAACAGGTCGCTGTAGAGGAGCGGCTGCCGGGCATTCTTGCAGTAGTCGTTGCCGCCTTGGGATCCGTCGCCGCGAACGCTCTTGAGCCAGAGGAGTTTGCCGTCCATGTCGAGACAGGCGTAACTGTGCAGGCCGGTCGCCACGTAGACGAGCTGCCCGTCGCAAAGCGGCGCGGCGAATGCCTGCCCGACGCAGGACGTGCCCAATCCGCATCCGTGGTACCAGGTTTCCAGGCTCAGTCCGCCGCGGGCAAGCGTTTTCAAGTTGGCCGCATGCGCGGCGGGGTCCTTGAACTTCATCCGCCGCAGTTGGCCATAGCCCCCGCCGCTCCAGCCGTTGAAGACGAGCCCCTGCTCCTCGAATTTCTCCTCCCACCCCTCCTTCGCGTCCTCCTGGGCGTAGAACCAGCCGTTAAACAGCTTGTAGGCGGTGCGGTACTTCGCCAGCATCTCGTGCCAGGTCCGCTCGATTTCCCGGCGGTCCGCTTCGTCTTTGATCAACTCGGACAGATGGTTGATTTCCTTCCGCCAAAGGAGCCGCCCGTCCTTCTCGTCCAGGCACAGCAGGACGGGCCAGTCGCTCTCGCGCCCGGGCTCGCACATCAGCAGCACCCGGCCGCGGGCCGCCGTCGGGCACCCGTGGCCCCACTCGGGCATCGGGACCTTCCAGAGGATGTTCTTGCCGGTCTTTTCGTCGAATTCCGTGGGGGGATGGCTCTCATGATGGACTCCGCTGCCGTCGCCTCGGTAGCCGGTCCACCAGCCGGCGCCTCCGCGATCGGCGGCCAAGGCGGGCATCGCCGCCAACAAGAGAACCAGTCCGGCAGTTGCGCGGAATGCCGTTCGTCGAATCACCATGGTTGTTTGTCCCCGGTTCACGTATTATATATCGCACAGAAGCCATAGTCCAAGAGACAGGTCCAGGTGACGCCCGCGCCCGGCCAGACCGCCACGCACTGCATACGGCCGAGGGGGACAGTCCCATTTTCGCGGCGAATACCGGTTATTCTTGCCGCCAAATCTTCTTCGCCGCGAAAATCGGGACAGTCCCCTGTGCGGCCGAGGGGGACAGTCCCATTTTCGCGGCGAATACCGGTTGTTCTTGCCGCCAAATCTTCTTCGCCGCGAAAATCGGGACAGTCCCCTGTGAACGGTTACCCCGGCCAGACCGCCACGCACTACATGGTCTCTTCGACCGGCGACGAGAAGGACGCGATTGCCGACTGCAAAGCGTTGGTTTCCGATCCTTTTGCAGTGTATGATCGATGGCGTGGCAGTTGACAAGGCCGTTTCCGCAAGTCAAAATCAGGGATGTAATGTCGTCCTGCCGCGGCGGCGTTCCGGCAGGTGTGAAGGAGCCATTATGGATCGCATCGGCACAGTCGGGATAATCGTCTTATTGGCAAGCGTGGCGGCCACCCGGCCGATCCAGGCGAAGCCGGCGTCGGCCCGGCCCGTGGCCGGCGCCTCGTCCGTCCCTCCCGCCCCCCAGTGGCTTGACCGTCTCAAGGCGGGCGAGTTCGGCTTCACGAAGATGCTGGTGATCCAACGGCACCACATCGGCTGCTCGCACGTGTACACCTATCACACCGAGGGCCAGCGGAACGGCGGCGGACTGTTCGTCTGCGGCCTGGCCGACGGCTCGCTCAAGCAGATCCTCGACTCGAGGGACGGCCAGATCCTCAGCTACGACCTCTCGTTCGACGGCGCCGAATTGCTGGTGGCCTGGCGCAAGTCGGGCGGCCAATCCGGCGCCGGCCACTATCAGATCTACCGGATGAAGACCGACGGCAGCGACGTCCGCCAGTTGACCGAAGGGAATCACGACAACTTCGATCCCGTCTGGCTGCCCGACGGCGGCATTGCCTTCCTCTCCACGCGAACCCCGCTGGTGGCCTATTGCTGGACGAGCTACTGCGGCGTGCTCCATCGGATGAAGGCCGACGGATCGGACGTGCGTCGGATCTCGTGGAACTACCTGAACGACTTCACGCCCGCCCTGATGAACGATGGGCGGCTGATTTACGGGCGGTGGGAGTACGTGGACCGGCCGGCCATCCCCATCCAGAGCCTCTGGACGCTCAATCCGGACGGCACGAAGCTCGAAGGTTTCTACGGCAACCGGGTGCTGGACCCGGCCACGTTCATCGAGGCCCGCCCCGTGCCCGGTCCGGAGGAGAAGGTGCTCTGCACGCTCACCGGGCACAACGGCACGCTCCGGGGCGCCGTCGGCCTGATCGACCGGCACCTGGGCGACAACGTCCAGGAGTCGATCCGCAACCTCACGCCGGAAATCCGGCTGGCGGGCGTCGAGCAGAGCAGCAACGGCCCTCACGGCCCGTACATGACGCCCTATCCCTTGGATGCGCAGTACTACCTGGTGTCGCGCGACGGCACGATTCTGCTCCGGGACTATGCGGCCACGGGCGAGGCGGTGGTGCTCCCGCCGCAGGACGGCATGATCTACACCTACGCGCAGCCGTTGCGTGCCCGGCCGCGTCCGCCGATCCGCGGCTCCGTGCTGCCGACGGGCGCCGGGCCGTGGGCGACCGTGTTCGTTCAGGATGTCTACAACGGTCTGGAGCCGTACGTCCGGCGGGGCGAGGTCAAGCGGATCATGGTCGTCCAGGAATTGGCCAAACCCACGATCGGGCAGAGCACGGGTTTCGGGTTCCAGCGCCCCGTCGTCTCCTGCGGGGCGACCTACACGCCCAAGAAGGTCTGGGGCTTCGCCACCGTCAAGGAGGACGGCTCCGCGGCCTTCAAGGTTCCGGCCAACGCGCCGATCTACTTCCTGCCGCTGGACGCCGAGGGCCGGGCCGTACAGCGGATGCGGACTTTCACCCACCTCATGCCCGGCGAAGTCCAGGGCTGCGTCGGATGCCACGAGCCGCGCAGCTCGACCGCCCGCGTGCAGAACCCGCCCAGCGCGATCGTCGCGTCGGCGCAGGACCTCGTGCCGCCGGAGTGGGGCGCCGGCGGGTTCGACTACGCCTCGATCGTGCAGCCCGTGCTGGACAAGCACTGTGTCGCGTGCCACAACGCCAAGGAGCAGCCCAAGGGCATCGATCTCGGCGGCGATCGAACCATGTGGTTCAACATTTCCTATGACGTGCTGGCACATGAGAAGGGCGCTTTTTCCGGCGTCAACGGCGTCCCCTGGCGGAGCGGCAGCCCCTATGTGAGCTGGATCTCCACGATGAACGGCACGGAAGCGAACATTCTCCACATCGACCCGAAGACCTGGGGCTCGCCCCAGAGTCCGCTGGCCGACCTGGTCCTGGCAGGCCATCCCGACGAGCAGGGCAAGCCGCGCGTCTCCCTCGGCGCCGACGAGCGGCAGCGGATCCTGGCGTGGATCGACGTCAACGTGCCCTACTACGGCACGTCCACCACGACGCACCCGAACCTGGGCGGCGGCCGGGCGTTGGCGGCGCCGACCCTGGCGGCCACGCTGGCGGAGGTGACTGCCAGGCGGTGTGCCGAATGCCACAAGGCTTCGCCCGCCAAGCCGGGCGACAAACACAGTCCGGCGGCCGCCTCGCTCATGAAACGGGTCCGCTTCACCAACCCGGAGAACAACGCTTTCCTCCTGGCCCCCTTGGCCAAGAGCGCCGGCGGGACGCAGCAGTGCGGCAAGGCCGTCTTCGCCGACGCCACGGATCCGGACTACCAGAAGATCCTCAAGACCTTCGAGCCCGTCACCGAGCTGCTCAAGGCCAACCCCCGGCAGGACATGCCTGGGGCCAGGCTGCCCGAGTGCGAAAAGTGCGACGGCCCGGCGCAGTGTAATCCGGGGCAATCGGCGAAGAACTGACCTCTACCGCGGCGGACCGCTCCAGACCGGCAATCGTTCACAATTGGAGCGATGCGGATGCCCCTGACCCCGCAATGTGCCCCATGAGCCGAGACCGCCGGTTGATCGAGGTTCCCTCGGCCGCCCAAGCGCAGGCCCGGCCCAACGAGAGCCAATGGCTGATCCTCATCGTGGCATTCCTGGGTTGGATGTTCGACGGCATGGAGATCGGTCTTTTTTCCGCGGTTGGGCGTCCCGTTTTGCAGGATCTGCTGGGTCCGGCGGGAGCTGACGAAGCTGCCGTGGCGAGGTGGATCTCCTACGTCATGGCGATGTTCCTTCTGGGCGCCGCCTGTGGCGGGCTGGTCTTCGGCTGGCTGGGCGATCGCATCGGCCGCGTCCGCTCGATGGCACTGAGCATCCTGGCCTATTCCATCTTTACCGGCGCGTGCTATTTTGTCACCGGCCCCCGGCAACTGGCCGTCTTGCGGTTCCTGGCGGCGCTGGGGATGGGCGGGGAATGGGCCCTGGGCGTGGCCATGATCGTGGAGTGCTGGCCGGAAAGGTTCCGACCCCTCTTGGCCGGCGTCATCGGCGCAGCCAGCAACGTGGGATATCTGCTCATCGGCGGGTTGGTCGCCTGCTTTGCGGTGACTCCCGCGTCATGGCGGTGGACGATGTTGGTCTGCGCGACGCCCGCCGTGCTCGCGGCGGTGGTCGTCACGGTCATTCCCGAATCCAAGCGGTGGCAGCAGTCGGTGCGGGCGTCGGCGGCCCGACCGCTCCGCGAGATCTTCACCACGCGGCTGGTCCGGCCGACGCTGATGGCGATCGCCTTGGCGTCGGTGGCCCTCATCGGCACCTGGGGTTGCGTTCACGCTTTCCTCCCGACATGGGCCGACCAATTGGCCCGTGCCGGCGATCCCCCCGACCATTTCGCCAAGGGGACGGTCTTGGCGGCAATCTCGGTGGGAGCCATCATTGGCGGCCTGGTGAGCCCGTTGATCGGCGCCAAGATCGGCCGCCGCCCGGTGTACTTCGGCATGTGCGTGTTCTCGCTCTTGGTTTGCCAGTTTCTCTACCGCGTTCTTGACCAGTACAACATGCTCTTCGTGCTCACCGCGGGGGTCGCCGGCTGCGCCGCCTCTTCGTTCTACGGGTGGCTGCCGCTGTACCTGCCCGAGTTGTTTCCTACCCGCGTCCGCGCCACGGGTCAGGGGGTAAGCTACAACTTCGGCCGCATCTTCGCGATATTCGGCGTCTTGGGAACGGCGAATTTGATGGAATTTTTCGACAATAGTTATCCGCGGGCATGCGCGACGATGAGCCTGGTTTATGTCGTGGGAATGGTCTTGATTTGGCTGGCTCCCGAGACGAAGGGGAAGCCCTTGCCGGAATAGGATGACGCGAGATTGCACATGTCCAAGGCAACCGATATCCGCCTGTGCGAAGCAGTCGCGAGCACGCAATACATCCGCTACCGGATGCCGGCCAAGTTCGGCGGCCGTGTGGTGACTGACGTTGTGCTGCTCGATGTGATCGTGGAGGTCGAAACCCGCGACGGCCGCTGCGGGCGGGGCGCCGGATCGATGCCGATGGGCAACATCTGGGCGTGGCCGAGCCGGCAGACGCATGCCGACAAGACGCTCTCCGCAATGGTCGAATTGGGCCGGCGATTGGCGCACGGCGTGAAGGATTACCGCGGAACCGGCCATCCGCTGGAGGTCACGCACGAGTTGGCGCAATCCTACCGGCGCACGGCCGATGAAGTTACCGCCGCGGCCGGGCTGACTGAGCAAATGCCGGCGCTGGCGCAACTGGTGGCCGCCAGCCCTCTGGAAGCCGCCATTCACGACGCCTACGGCAAGGCCCTCGGCCAGAGCGCCTACAATGTTCTGGGGCCGGAATTCGTCAATCGGGACTTGTCGTCTTACTTGACCGGCGAGTTCGCCGGCGAGTACCTCGACCGCTACACCCTGCGGCAGCCCAAGCCGCGGATGCCCCTTTATCACCTGGTCGGCGCACTGGACCCGCTGACGGATGCCGAGATTTCCGTCCGGCTCAACGACGGCCTGCCCGAGACCCTGGGCGAATGGATCGCCCACGACGGCCTGACGCACCTGAAGATCAAGCTCAACGGCGACGACCTGCCGTGGGACATAGAACGGGTGCTCTCGATCGAGAGGGTGGCCGCCGAGGCGCAGGCGGCCCGCGGTTGCACCGAGTGGTATTATTCGGCCGATTTCAACGAGAAATGCGGCAACGTCGAGTACGTGCTCGATTTCCTCGCCCGTATCGAGGAGCGATCACCGCCGGCCTTTTCGCGGCTGCAATACATCGAACAGCCGACCCACCGCGACCTGCGCGCCAACCCGCAGAACCGCATGCACCGCGCCGCGCGGATCAAGCCCGTGGTGATCGACGAGTCCTTGGTCGATCTGGAAAGCCTGCTGGCCAGCCGCGAGTTGGGCTACTCGGGCGTGGCCCTGAAGGCCTGCAAGGGGCACACCGGCGCGCTGTTGATGGGCGCCGCGGCGCAAAAGTACGGGATGTTTCTCTGCGTGCAGGATCTCACCTGCCCCGGGGCGTCGCTGCTGCACTCCGCCAGCTTGGCGGCCAGGGTGCCGGGGGTCGCCGCCATCGAAGGCAACGGCCGACAATACTGTCCGGCGGGCAACGCCGGTTGGGCCAGGCGTTTCCCCGCCATGTTTGAAATCACGGATGGCACGCTGGGCACGGGAGCGCTCGACGGCCCAGGGCTCGGCTTCTGACCGGGCACTTTGGACGGGCAAACTGTTTTCAGGCCCCCAAATGCACGGGACCTCTGGCTGGGGCTGTCCGGTTCGATGTGCGGGGTGCGGAAACGAACTCGTTCCGCGTCGCACCTCGACTCTACTCTTCTCCTTTGTGGCGATCTTTGCCCTGGTTGTTTCCCTTCCCATTCGCGCGTTCAAGGCGTCATAGGTGCCAGGGGGCCCGCATGGGGATATCGACGAAACGGTTCGCTTCGTCGTCGCCGACGAAGCGCTCGGCCGCGGGGTCCCAATGCAGCCTGCGCCCCAGGCGAATGGCCAGGTTCGCCAGGTTGAGCGCCGTGGAGGCGCGGTGCGACGACTCGGCGTTGCCGCCTGGCGACTGCCGCGTTCTCACGGCCTCGGCAAAGGGCACGAGCCGCGGCGGGTCGGGCATGGCGTCGAGCTTCGCGCGGTCCTCCGCGCTGAGATCGTTGCGGCTGATGCGGCGGCCGCTTCCCACGCCGCCGCTCTTGCCACCCTCGCCGACGACGATCTTCAGCCCATCGGCATAGGTCAACACGACATGATCATACTCGCCCACGGCATCCGGGTGCTGCGGCCAGGCGGCAAAAGGCTCGATCTCCACCGGACCCGTGTCGTCCTTGGCGAAGGTGTACTGCACGGGATCGAAAGCGTGATAACCCATGTTCGTGAGGTCGCCCCCCTCGTAGTCCCAATAAAAGCGGTGCGGGTAGAGGGCCCGGCCGGCGTTGTAGGGCTTGTAAGGCGCCGGCCCGAGCCAGAGGTCGTAGTGGAACCCGGGGGGCACGGGCTGCTCGGGCAACGAGGTCTTCCCCACGCGATGCGAGCCGCCGCCGCGGGCTACGACGCCCTTGAGGTCTGGCAGCAAGCCGCTCTTGACGATCTTGTGAATCTCGCGGTTGGCGTCAAAGCGGCCGAACGTGCCGATCTGGAACATCACGCCGTAACGCTTCACGGCCTCGGCCGCCGCGCGGCCCTCGGCGATGAACTTGGTGAAAGGCTTCTCGCAAAAGACGTCCTTGCCCGCCTGCGCCGCGGCAATGGTGATCAGCGCGTGCCAACTGGGGTGCGTGGCGATGCACACCACGTCGATGTCCTTGCGCTCCAGCAGGCGGCGGAAATCGGTGAAGCGGGTCTTGTTGTCCGGATCGCCGCCGAGTCGGTGTTCGTACACGTCGCAGACGGCAACCTGCTTGAACGACTTGGTGCCGCGGAGCCCCGCGTCCTTGCGGCCGCCGTTGCCGATGACAGCGTAGGTGATGGTCTCGCTGGGGGCCAACTCGACCGCGCTGGGCAGCGCTTGCCCTCTGGCAACGACATGCCGCGGGACAACGGCGATGGCCGCGACGCCCGCCGCCGTGCCGAGAAACTTCCGGCGAGAAACTCCAAGAGTCGGTCGTTGTTGGTTCATGGCGGATTCTATCATCATGCTTCGGGAAGAGAGGGGGGTTGTCTTACGTTCCGGCCTTCGCCAGCAGCCTCCGGGCGGCCTGGCGGACCGACTCTTCTTTGGTTGCACCCAGGATTTGTGCCAGCAGCTTTTTCGTCTCGGCGGGCTCGGCCTTCGAGATCGAGGCGGCCAGGTCCACGGCGATGCGGGCCGCCCCGGCACGGTATTTCAGGTCGGCGGAAGCCAGCGCCGCCAGCATGTCGGGCACAGCCTTCGATCCCAGTACGGCACAGAGCGTTTCCAGCAAGGCGCAACGGTCGCTCACATCTTCGGCCGTCTTTCGCTCTTCGGCGACTTGTCGCAAGAAAGTCTCCGCGGCGGCGGTACTGCCGGCGCGGCCCAGGCTGCGGGCCAGCCGCAAGCAGGCGTCGAATGCCTGGGTCCGCTCGTAAGAAGGCTCCCCGTCGGCGGCCTTCAGCAAGGCGTCGGCGGAGGCGGCGTCGCCCGCGTTGCCCAGGGCGTACCTCGCCACCGTGCGAAGGTCTGCGTCGGCGTCGGCCAAGGACTTCCGCGCCTCGGCGGCCGATGCAACGTCGCGGAAGCGGCCCAGCGCGTTGAGGAGCGTTGCCCGCCGTTTTCCCCTGGCCTCAGTCAGGGCCTGCCGCAGCGCTGCTGCCGACAGTTCGCCTCCGATGGCCGTCAGCGCCTGCGTGGCCGGCTCCGCGAGATGCTCGTCGCCGAGAAGTTTCGCCAGCGCGGGAACCTCTTCGGCCCCGCCGCACAACTGGAGTTGCTGGCAGACGAACGCGCGAAGATCGGGAGAGATCGCCGTTTCCAGCGACTTGGCCAGCGTTGCCGCAACCATCTTCCGCTCCGCGTCCGCCCCGGGGCGCGAGGCATAGTGGACCAGTCCGTGTACGGCATACGCCGGTTTCACGCCCGCCGGATCGCCGAACTTCGGGCCGACCGCTTCGACCAACACCGCCACTGCGGCCGGCCCTTTCTCGATCAGGGCTTTGACGATTGGGAGGGCCTCCGCAGGATCCTTGGCCGGGAGCCCTTCCAACAAGGCGGCCAGGTCCTGGGGAACGTTTGGGGGCGACGTTTCGCTGGGAGCGGACTTCTCCGCCTTCGGTTTTTTCTTTTCCTCGGACGCGTTCATTATGCAACCTTTCCCCTTGTATGATCATTGTGCGCGAAGGTCGTAGCAGACCACCTGGCGCGGCCAGGACGGATTCTGTCGCAGCTACTTCGTTTCAGCCCGCAAGTCGTAACAGAGCACGGCACCGGCCGCGGTGCGCTCGAATATCCGGCCGGCGACGACAGGGTACTCCATGTTGACCTCGTAGCCGTTGGTGAACTCATTCTTGTCCAGGGCGCCCGGCAACCTGGCGATCTGGTTGCCGGCAATGCTCCAAAGCACCCAGGGATGGCGGCCGCCGTGGGTGGGGCCGTGCATGTTGTTGGAACGGCAGAGCATCTTGTCGCCGATCAAGTACCAGAGTCCGCCGATGGTATCGGCCTCGCCGCCGGCGTTAATGTGCTCGGCGACGATCTCGCCCGTGTCTTCCTTGACGATCAGGAACCGGCCGGGAACCTGGTGGGGAAGGCCCTGGGTATCGAGGTACGCCAGGGCGCCGCGGATCGTATAGCGGTAGCGGGCCTCGCTGTCCATCCACACCTCGAAGCCGTTGCGGGGCTCTTCGGGCATCTTCCAGGCGGGCGTGGCCGCGGCGGGCGTGATGCGATAGGCGCCGTAAAAGCCGGGCACGCGGCCCTCCCCCTTGGTCTTGCCCGACTTCCCGTTGACGTTCAGCAGAACGTACTTGTCCGAAGGCGACAGGGTGAAGTAGGCGCCGCCGAGACCGTCCATCTTCCACAGTTCCTTGCCGTCGCGCGGGTCCAGTAGCCGCATCTGGCCGTCGGGGTTGGCGGTCAGGACATATTCGCGTCCCCCGCTGCGGTAGATGCTGGGGGTGACCAGGTGCGACCCGACGCCCGCGGCCTCCCACTTGACCTTTCCGCTTTGCGGGTCGATGCCGCGCAGGCCGCCCTTGACGAAGGTGGGAACGATGAGCGTATTGTCCGCCACCGTCAGCGAAGTGTGCCAGGCCGGGCTTTGGGCGTAGGACCATTTGCGCTTGGCCAGGCCGCTGAGGATGCGGGCGCGAACTTGCTCCTGTGCTTGATATGCACCTCCGATGTCCGACTGCCAGACCTTCTTGCCGGTGGCCGCGTCGTAGGCGAACAGCCGGCCGGTCGAGCCCATGCTGAAAATCCGCCCGCGGCTATAGACGGGCGCGACCTGAAAGCCCTGCCGCTTGCCGCCGCCGATGAGCATGCCGCCCGGCTCGGCGGAAAGCCAAACGGTCTTGCCCGTCTTGAAGTCCATCGCCACCACGAAGTCTTCGGCGTCCACGCGCACCTTGGCCGGCTTGTGGTCGGGGAAGTCGCACTCGAAGAAGGGACCGGCGGGGCGGAAGGAGGAAGCGAAGACCTTGCCCTCGGCCACGATCGCGCCGGCCCAACTGCCGGGATGGTGTGCGGCCTCCGGCCCCAGGTACTTGGCGATCTGGGAGCCCGACTGGAAGCTCTTGCCGAAGGGCGTGCCCTGCTTGGCGATGCCGAGGTCCGAATTCTCGCTTACCCAGGCGATGGTGGCCTTGGCAAGGTCGTCCACGATGGGCGTTTGGGTCCGCAGCGGCTGGAAGTTGCCGTAGGGCCCGGCCAACGACGGCCAGCCGATCTGCACGGCTTCGGCCTCGGTGTAAACCCGCTGCGGGTCGGGATAATCCGGTTGGGCGTTGTCGCGCGGTTCCGCGGCGAGGGCGCTCACAGCCAAGAAGCCCGCCACGAGAATGGCGGTCGTACTCGGTTTCATGGTCGGCCTTTCTTGAAAGGGTCGCGTGAGGGGTATTGACTTCAACTCGGCAGGCGGACTTGACCGCGGTTCCTGCCGATCAGCTCTTGCTCGCGTCTTTCCTCTTCTTGTCCGCGTCTTTTTTCTTCTTGGCGTCTTCCTCGCGTTTCTTGCGTTCGGCCTCGGCCTGTTTCTTTTGGCGGGCGGCGTCCGCCTCTTTCTTCGCCCTGCTCCGCTTGTCCGATTCGACCTGGTCGCGGTACCACTGCTCCTGCCGTTTGCGGAAGTCCGCCTCGCGGCGTCTCAAATCCGCGTCATTTTGCGGGCCGCCCGAGTGGCTCTGGCCGCGATGGTCCTGTTCCCATTGACGGCGCTGCTGCTCCCATTGGCGGCGGTCCGCTTCCAGGCGGCGGCGATCTTCCTCAAGCTGGCGGCGCTGCCGCTCGATCTGGTCGGCATCGCTGGAACTCGTGTCGGTTGCCGCGTCGCCCTCCTCGTTTGCCGATTGCCAGGCGAGGCTCTCGTCGCAGGCGAGCTTGTAATCGCCTGTCTCGTCGCTGTAGCCCTCCAGCGTGTCCATCGGCACCTTCAGGGTCTGGCCGTCCTTGGTCTGGAACAAGACGGTCAGATATTTGAGTTCCTTCACGGCCGTGCTGCCTTCCGGTACTGCTGCTCCGGGGTCCGTAAGCCCTTCCTTCGCGGCAAGGTGCTTGAGAAGCTTCCTCGTCTTGGGAGTGAGCTCGCTGTAGCGAAGCCCGCTGACCATAAGGGAATCCGCTTTTCGACTGAGCTTGTAGGAACTCCTCTCGAAGCCCGTGATCTTCGCTTCGAAAGTCTTTCCATTCCAGTCGGTCCAGGTCCGCATCTCGCTTGCGTCCGCGGGACCGGCCGCGACAACGGCCACGAAGACGACGGCCAAGAAATGGTTTGTCATCGGCGCACCCCCCTTCGGCTGGATGTGTCTTGCTGTCTGCCCAGCACTGCGCTCTCTGCGGTTTGTTAGTTTGGGATCGTATTCTGCTATTTTCCCAGCACGATCCGCTTCCCGTCCGACGAGATCGTCTGCCCGCCTACGACGATCCGGCCGCCTTGCACCTGGGGCTTGGGAGCGGCCTTGCCCAGCACCAGGAGACTGAACTTCGTGCCGCCGGCATCGAGGGCATCGGCGCCGGGGGCGCCGGGACCCGTCATGACCAATAGCGCGTCGGCGCCGCTGGCCCGGGAGAAGTCGATGGCCAGGCACGAGCCGTCGCCGGTGGTGAGCACGGTGGAGCCGTCCGGCAACGGGGCGTACTCGCCGGTGAAACCGCCGCTGATCGTGCCCCACGTCTTGACGCGGCCGCCGCTGAGGATGCTCAGCGACTGCTCCGGCTTGCAGCCGTAGTTGCCCTTCGTCGCCTTGGTGAGAATGGAAATGATCACGTCGTCCTGGTCCTGCCAGCGATTCCGCCAGGCGTAGAAGCCCCACTTCGAGTCGCGGTAGGCGTGCGGAAACACCTCGCCGGGGTTCTTTTCCGCCAGGCCGACGGGCCAGTTCACGAAGGCCAGCACCGAGTGGTGCGGGTAGGGCGAGGGCGTATCGCAGGGCGTGCCGGCCTTGGCGTCGGCCGCCTTGAAACCGAAGTGGTCGTAGTACCAGAGTATCGCGGCCTTCTGATTGGCGTCGGCGATCCCCAGGCCGATGGAGAAGTAGCCACCGCCCGAGAGACCGGCCCGCGACCAGATGTCGTGCGGATAGGCCCCGCGTTGCGGCAGAAAGACCGGCTTGCCGCCGGCGGACTGCGTGAGGAAGAACCACTTGTAGGCCGCCCACTGGGCATTGGGGCGCGGCGAGACGAAGTCCAGTCCGGCGACATTCCGCCACGCCTGCAAGGCGGTGAGGAACGCGATGTGGGAACTCATCGAGCCGGTGCCGTCGCCCTCGGCGAAGAACCCGCCGTCGCCGAACCCCTGCGTCAGGTTGCGGACCATGCACGCCGCGCTGTCCTTGACCAGCGGGCCGATCTTGCCCATGTCGGCGCCGGGGTCGTTCAGGATCGCCAGCACGGCCATCGCCGACCCGCCGACTTCCATGCCCCAGTGATTCGAGCCGGGATGCTGCCGCTGGCCGCGGGCACAACTGGCGATCGAGCAGTTGGGGCCTTCGTCGTACTTGCTGAACTCGGCCGCGATTTTCTGCCGGTAGGCCGGGTCCCAGCCGTCGTAGCACAGGTCGTAGCCCAGGGCATACCAGCCGAGGCTCGGCCCGCAGCGCAACGCGCCGCCCGGCTTGCGGAAGCTGTAGCGGTCGTCGCGGTCGCGGACGCCCTCCAGCGCCTTGTCGAACGCCTCTTTGCCCAAGTCGGCATAGCGCCGCTCGCCGGTCAACTGGTAGAGCAGTCCGTATCCGGCGGCGTGCGACATCGTGTACGCCGCCAGCGGCATTCCCTGGCTCTTGCCCACCTTCTTGTTGGAGTTGGCCTTGCCGCTATCGGCGTGGGCCTCGCCCTCGCCGACCGGCTTGTTGCCCTGGTAGGCGTGACCCGAGGCGTTGAAAACCGCAGGAAACGTGTCGCCGTTGCGGCCGTCGAGCGTTGCCCGCAGGCGGGCGAGGATCGCCTGGCCCTCGGGCGTCTGCGCCTTCTCACGGAGCATCGGGATGTCTGACTTGCGGAAGAGCAATCGCGGGTGCTCGCCCGGTTCCACAACCTTGAATCCGTCCAGGTTCGAAGGCCAGGGCTTGCCGCCGACCACGGGAATTGCTTCATCTTTGCAAGTTCCAAAGAGCCGTCCGACCTTTGCGGGCGTCAGCGCCGCATCCTCACCGAGTTTGAATTCCTCGGCGTTCACCACAACGTCGGCCAGGGCCAACGCCATGATCACTGTAATTGCCGCTTTCCAGTTCGTTGCGATCATAACTGAATTCCTTTCTTCAGTGTTGTTGAGTTGAATGGTCTTACGCATATACGTCCTCCGCGCGTTCTTGTGGTTCATGGGTTCAATCAGTTGGAGTGATGGCGAAATACGGATCACTCGGAACCTTTGATCGTGAACTCCTGTCCGATACCGGTCGGGAAAGTAACGACTCCCGGTTCCGGGTTCTGCGTGGCCACCGGTTTGCCGTCGGCAGACACCGAGACTGGGAATTGGGAACGCAGCGTACATGCGCGACCGGCCCGGGAAACGACCTTCGCCTGCGTCAACTTGCCGTTGCGCCACTCCAGGTCCACCTCGAACCCGCCGCGGGCTCGCAGACCCTTCACGCTGCCCGTCGGCCACGCCTTCGGCAGGGCGGGCAGCAGGTAAAGCAGGCCCACGTGGCTCTGAAGAAACATCTCGCAGACGCTGCCGGGTGCGGCCAAGCCGCCGTCCAGTTGGAACGGCCCGGCCGTACACAGGTTCGGGTACGTGGGGCCGGCAATCTGGCACTTGAGCATTTCGTAGGCGCGCTCGGGTTCCAGCAGACGTGCCCAGAGGGCAATCTTCCAGGCGGACGACCAAGCCATGCCTTCGCCCCGCTCGCCGCGGGCCGCCAACGATTTCTTTGCGGCGGCGGCAAGGTCCGGCGTCGTCAGCGGGGAAATCTGCCGGCCCGGGAAGACCGCGACCAGATGTGAGAGATGCCGGTGCTTGTCCTTGGGGTCGTCGCGGTCCACCAGCCACTCCTGTAACTGGCCCCACTTGCCGATCTGTGGGCCGACGAGCTTGGCGCGCAGCGCGGCGAGTCTGTCGCGGTAGTCCCTATCGAGGCCCAGGGCGTCGGCCGCCTCGATGGTGTTGGTGAAAAGGTCCCAGATCAGTTGCTGCTCGTGCGAGACACCGTCTTCCGTGGGGCCATGCTCCGGGGACCAGCCTTGGGGGGCGGCGAGCCGGCCGTCCGGCAGGGCCTTCAGGCGGCCCTCCCAGAACGCGCAGGCGTCCTTGAGGATCGGGTAGGCGTGGTCCTTCAGGTACGTGTTGTCGCCCGTGAAGGCGTAATGCTCCCAGATGTGCTGGCAGTACCAGGCGTTGCCGGGCGGATACCACCGCCAGCCGAGGCCGCCGGTGATGTTCTGCGAGTACCGGACAGTCCATCCGCGGGCGGGCTTGTCGTCAATCTGCAATTCCTTTGCCGCGCTAGTCGCCTTCGCCCACACAGGGATCTGAGCGCGGAAGTAGTCGAGCAACGGCAGAGCGCACTCGGACAGGTTCGCCGATTCCGCGGACCAGTAGGCCTCCTGCACGTTGATGTCGGCATGGTAATCGCTGTGCCACGGCGGGTTGTTCTTGTCGTTCCAGAGCCCCTGGAGATTGGCCGGCAAGCCGCCCGGCCGCGAGCAGGAGATGAGGAGGTAGCGGCCGAACTGGACCACGAGCGTTTCCAGTCCGACGTCGTCGCCGTCGGGCTTGTAGGCTTTCAGCCGCGCATCCGTCGGGAGGGACCGGCGCTGGGACGGGGCCGCCCCGAGGTCCAGGCGGAGGCGGTTGAAAAGCGCCTGGTAGCCCTTCACGTGTGCGGCCCGGAGTTCGTCATACGGTTTGGCCGATGCGGCCTGAAGTTGCTTCGCGAGGCGCTGATGCGGCGGCTCGCCGCGCCAGTTCCTCGTGTGGTCCATCACGTAGTCTGTGCCGGCGGCGAGGAACACGGTGAGTCCGTCGCAGCCCTTCAGCGCGATCTTGTCTCCTGCAACCGCGACGGAGCCGCCGTCCGCAAGCACCAGCACCTGCGATTCGTACTTCATCCCGTTGGCGAGCGCCCCGGCGGCGGTGAGGCGGTTGCCCTCGGCGGTCACCAGAGCCTTGTGCATATCCGCCAGTTCGAGCGTGCCCGTGTACGAGCCGGGCTTGTCGGCCGTGAATCGTGCGACGAGTACCTGGTCGGGTAGGCTGGCGAAGAACTCGCGACTGAAGGTCACGCCGCTGCTCTGGTAAGTGACGCGTACGACGGCGTCGGCGATGTTCAACTGCCGGCGGTAGTTCGTGGGCGCATCGCCGGAGGCGAGGCGGACCAACACATCGCCAAAGGCCTGGTACTCGCCCATGGTCCCGTAGCCGCCGGAGGGGTTCTCGTCGCCCGTCCAGAGGCTGTCCTCGTTGAACTGGATGCGCTCGGCCTCGACGGCGCCGAAGACCATGCCGCCCAGGCGGCCGTTGCCGATGGGCAGGGCTTCGGTCATCCACGTCTTCGCCGGCTGCACGTACCAGAGCGTCAGGTCGTCGCCTGGTGCGGCCGTCTCCCCGGCGAACGCGGCGAACGGCGCCGCGGCCTTGAGGTTGCCGGCGCCGGCGAGCAGGCCCGCCAACAGGGTGAGGGTGAGGTGTTTGCGCAGGTTCGTTCTCCTTGGTTTGGGGTTGTTGCTGGGTTGTGTTGACAGACTCTTCATTATCGTGCCGCTGGCTGTGCCCGCAAATCCCAGCAGAGGATCGCGCCCTGGCCGGTTTCCTTGTTGACGGATCGGGTGAACATGAAGCCGTCGGCGAAGGCCGGGCGCATCCAGCATTCGTAGCCGCCCACGCCATGGTACTGTTTGAACGTCCGGGGGGCCAGGGCCTGCCCGGACAGCCTCAGATCCTTGGCCCCGGCGGTGCAGGACTGGTAGTAGCAGACGTGGGCAAGCGACTCGTGGCAATCGTCGCCGATCAGGACGAGGCGGTCGCCCCAGAGGTGGAGATGGCCGTGAATGCTCATCGAGTTGCTGACGTCCAAGTCGCTCAGCAGCGTGCCGTCGTCGGCCTTGAACGCCTTGACCCGCTTGTCCGGCAGGTTGGCGTAGAGTACGCCGTCGCGGTAGGCGAAGTAGGTTTCGCTGTGGGCCTCGTCTTTCGTCTGCCAGAGCAGCTTCGGGCCAATCTCGCTCAGGGCGAAAGCCGCCAGCGGCGCGGTGTCCCAATGCCCGACATTCGCCACCTTCTTGTAGGGCACGAACGCCTTGCCGTCGGCCACGATAAAGCCGTGGGTGGTGTTGAAGCTGATGCCGATCGGCTCGGTCCAGAGCACCTTGCCGGTCTTGGGCTCCACGAGTCGCATCTTCTGGTCCGCGCCGCTGCAAAGCGCATAGGTCTTGCCATTGATCACGGCGGGGCTGGGCACTCGCGAGGCGCCGTCGAGCTTCCAGAGTTCCTTGCCGGTGGCCGTCTCGAAGGCGTACAGCCGATCGGCGGGCACCATCGCCACCCCGTCGATCACGGTGAGCGGGCAAACCGTGGAACGCATGGCCTTCCGTCCGGGTTCCCGGATCTGGGACGCCATGAGATCGAGATCCGCCCTGACGGGCACCCCCGCCATAACCGTCCTGTAGTGTTCCGGGTAATCGCCCACGTCGCTCTCCCAGAGCGGCTTGCCGGTGGCCAGATCCACAGCATAGACCCGGCCGGAAGTGCCGAGGTGGAAGACCTTGCCATCGCCGGCGGCCGGCGTGGGGCCGTAGTTGGGGTGCTTTCCCGCGCCGCGATTGAAGCCCTTTCCCGCGTAGACCTGCTTCCAGACGCTCTTGCCGGTCGCGGCGTCCAAGGCCAGGATCACGTCGTCCGCCACCACGCTGTTCTTAGGGCTGAAGTAGGTGACGATCACCCGTCCTCCGGCCACGATCAGGCTGCACGATCCGCTGGGGTGGCTCTTGGGCCCATAGGTGTGCCCCCCATGGCTACTGGTCTTGCCATAACCCAGGTCGTCCTGCTCGCTGGTCCAGACGAGCCGGGCCTGACTCAGGTCGTCCAGAAGCGGCACGCGGGACTGGTCGGCAAAGGTGCCGTCGGGGCCGTTGTACCCCGGCCAGTCGTGCGTAAACTTCGGCGGATCCGCAACCACATTTGGTGGCGTTGCGCCGGGCGGGGATTCCGCCGCACTCAACATGGACGCGCTGGCGATGAGGCTCGCCAGCAGGGTGACGGTGAGGTTCTTGGACATGCCCATTCTCCTATGAGTTGACGTGAGTGTTTGGCAGGGTTGATGGATTCTTCATTTTTTACTCTCAGGGTGTGCCCGCAGATCCCAGCAGAGGATCGCGCCTTGGCCGGTTTCCTTGTTGACGGACCGGGTGAACATGAAGCCGTCGGCAAAGGTGGGCCGCATCCAACGCTCAATATAACCGGCAACCCCGGTGTACTTGCCAAACGTTCTCGGCGCCAACGGCTGACCGGATAGTTTCAGATCTTTCACGCCCGGTGTGCCGGACTGGTAGAAGCAAGTATGGCCGAGCGATTCGTGGCAGGCGTCGCCTTCCAAGACGACGCGATCGCCCCAGAGATAAAAGTGACTAGTAATCTTTTGAATGAGGGCACTCAGCTCCGTTCCATCCTCGGCCCGGAACGCTGTCACATTCACAGATTTCCCTCCATCGGTGGTCATGTTGGCATAGATCACGCCGTCGCGGTAGGCAAAATAGGGGTCGTAAGACAAGAGGTCCTTGGATTGCCAGAGGAGTTTGGCGCCGGTCTCGCTCAGGGCGAATGCCGCCAGGTGTACCGGTCCTGCCGCACCTTTGCCTGCACCCTTGTCTTTGCAGTACGGGACGAAGGCGCGGCCGTCGGCGACGATGTAGGAGTATGCACTCATTATTTCCCGATTTAGCCATAGGTTGGCTTCGCACTTCTCGGTCCAAAGCACTTTGCCGCTTTTGGGCTCCACTAATCGCAGGGTCTCGTCCCCGCCGCTGCACACGGCGTAGACCCTGCCGCCGATCACAATCAACGGCGTATACAACGGCCGGCCCAGCCGCAGAGCGACGCCTTCGATGTCTTCGTCTTTCATCCGCGCCTTGGTGGCCAGCGCGTTCTTGTAGTACGCGGGGTAATCGCCGAGGTCGCTTTCCCAAAGCGGCTTGCCGGTGGCGAGTTCCAGGCAGTAGATGCGCCCCGCCGTACCAAGATGGAAGACCTTCCCGTCGGCGGCCGCTGGGGCCGGGCCATAATCCGTATGCTTGGACGCCCGCCGATGGTAGCCTTTGCCCGCGAAGATCTGCTTCCATCGGGTCTGGCCGGTCACGCCGTCCAGCGCCATCACGATGTCGTCGGCAACCACCTCGTCACGGGGCGTGAGGTATCCGACGATCACCATTCCGCCGGCCACGATCAAGTCGGCCGATCCGCTGGCCTTGCTCTTGGGGCCATAGACATGCCCGCCCTTGCTGCTGGTTTTTCCGTGTCCCAGGTCGTCGTGCTCGCTGATCCAAAGGAGCCTGGCTTTGCCGAGGTCCTCAAGAAGGGGCACTCGCGAGAGGTCGGCATGGGTGCCGTCGGGACCGGTGTACCCCGGCCAGTCATGGGTGATCGTCGGCAAGTCGGCCGCCTGGGTACACAGCGCCAGGCCCAGGGCAACGATCGTGCTGCGGCAGAGGTGCAATGCAGGGGTCTTCATTGGCCGGGTTCCCTAGGGTTGATGTTTCGTCGGCCGAAGGGGACTGTCCCCGTGAACGGTTACCCGGGATTTTTACGGCTTCTTCCGCAAATCATAGCAGTAAACGCCGTCGTATCCGCGAATGAAGATCCGGCCCTCGACCATCGGGAACGTCATGAACTTGTTGTGATACGAGGTGGTTTGCGGGTTCGGCTGGCTCCAGAGGCAGAGTTTTTTGAACGTCTCGGGCGTGGCGCCCAACACGACCATCTCGCTGTGCCCATGGGAGCCGTCGAGGCTCAGGACCACGCGGTCCTCGACGAACGCGGCATATCCCTCGTTGAACGGCCCGCTACCCTTGTATATGGCCAGGTCCTTGCCCGTGGCGGCGTCGTAGAGGTGCGACTCGCCTGGCCCGCCGACCACGACGTATTTGCCGTTGACGGCCGGCGGGGCATCGCCGGCGGCGTGCGTGGCCGGGCTCTGCCAGGCCTGCTCGGCCTTCTGGACTGTAAGGCGGTAAGCGGTGATGGTTCCGGCCGCATTCGTGTAGCTCACGTCGTTGCGCTGGGGGAAGCCGTTGAAATCCTTGGGGACGATCCCGGCGGCCGTCACGTACATCATGTCGCCGAAGATGCTCACGCCCTTGTTGGGGTTGGGCGGGAGCTCGATTTCCCAGACGGTCTTGCCGGTCTTGGGCTCCAGGCAGAGGGCCGTAACGACGGCCCCGCGGTCTTTGCCTTGCGTGCCCGCCGTCATCGCGACGACGTACTCCCGGCCCTGGTGGGTCCACTTGGCCGGCACCTGGAAAGGATGGCTCTTCCCCGGCAGCTTCCAGAGCTGTTTGCCGCCGGCCGGATCGATGCCATAAAGTGTCGAGCCGTGGTCGGGCACGATCAGCGCGCCGCCGGCATGGATCGGCGCCGTACACATGTTCCGCGCGCCGCTCCAAGGCACGACCCCTTGGGCCGACATGCCGGGCAGTTCCCAGAGCACCTTGCCGGTAGCGATTTCGACGGCGTAGAGCAGGCCGGAACTGGTCATGGCGAAGACCCGGCCGTCGGCCACGCAGGGCGTGTTGTTGACGACCCCGCCCTTGTGGCTCGGCTGGTTCATGGCCTTGCCCGCCAAGACCGTCTTCCAGAGCGTCTTGCCGGTGGCCGCGTCCATGGCGACCATCACCTCGTCGGCCTGCACGAGGTATTTCTCTTTCATGTAGGGCGACAACTCCGTTACGCCGGCCTTCTTCGCCTCGGCCTTGATGCTCTTGAACTGTTCCATGTACCGGTCGCCCGCGGGCTGGTAGTAATGCACGAACGCCTTGCCCTCGCCGACCACGACGCTGGCGCCGCCGCCCATGGTCCGGTCGTTGAGCGCGAAGCGATCGTAGTTCAAGGCGTTGCCGTTGCCCTGGGGGATCAGCTCTTCGCTCTTCCAGACCAGCCTCGCGTCCGTGTTGAAATCCTCCACGAGCGCAAGCCCGCAGGGCGCGGCGGCGAAGCTGGTGAACGGCCCGGACCAGTCCGGCCAGTCCTTGCCGGCGGAGAAGGCGTTCTCTTTGCGGAGTTCCGCCTCGGTGCGGACGGCGCCGCGCAGCTTGCCGGTCTTCTGCTGGCTGTCCTGCCAGGTGCCGGAGATCCGGCCGGCGTCGATTGCGGCATGGATCGTGTATCGCTGCTCGTAATCGCTGCGCTGCCCCTGGTAGAGAAAGACGCCTTGGATCGTGCCGGCGTCGATGGTCAGCTCGCTGACGATCTGCCGCACACTCAGGCGGCCGGGGATCCGGATCTTGCCGTCGCGGACCGAGGCCCGCAGGTACACGTCGCCCTGATGCACGGCCGCGCCCACTCCCCACGTTGGCGTATAGGTCGCGCCGCCGTTTTCCAGCACCAGGGTGACGAACTTGTAGTCGCCCGGCGGTGGGATGATGGTCTGGTCTTCTGCCGCGGCAGTTGCCGCGGTGCTGATGGCCGAGAGCAGCAGGCCCAACGCGGCCGCCCAGGCCGCCCGATGTCGCAGATTGATGGCCATGTGGCTTTCCTTTCTCGATGCCCTATTCTGATTTCGTAGCCGTTCACGGGGACTGTCCCCGTAAACGGCTAAATGCCCTTGCCTCTCGCCCCAGGAGCGGTTACAGCCCGGGGCGCGGCCCTCGTCGTCCTACTTCGCCTTCTTGTGGCCGGCATCCTCGCGGAGCACCAGCACGCTGACGGCCTTCTTGCCGTCCTCGGCGACGGTCACGGTGACGTGCTTGCCGGCCTTCACGTCGGCCATAGCGCCGTCGGCCACCTTGGGATGCTTGACCTCCTTGCCCCTGGAGTTGGTGGTGGTCTCGTCTTCGGCCGTCTGGACCTGAACCTTGGTGGCTGTCCCGGTCTCCAGGGTCTTCTCCTCGGCGGCGGCTCCCCTCTTCGTCACGGTGATGGTCAGCGAGGCGGCGTCCACGCGGGCCACCACGCCCGTGACCGTTGAGGTCGTCACCTTTGGGGCCCTGTCTCTCGCCAACGCGGGCACGACCAGGGCTGCGAGCAAGAACAAGGGTGCGCACACATAAACCTTCTTCATCGAAACACTCCTTGCCGCACACGGCGGCTGTCTAGAGAAAACGGAATGGAACACCTTACACTCATAATCCAACCCCACGGCGGGTGAAAAGTTCCGGTCGCCCGGGAAAAATGGAAAACAGGTGACATTTCATGGGTTAGAGCCGAATTGGCTGCCTTGTCTTCATGGTCGTCGCAGTTTTTTGACCAAACGGGATGAACTCGCGCGTCAAGAATCTCTGGCCGGATTGGGGCGATGAACGGCATGCGGAACGCGAAACACCGCCATGAAGCTTCGGCCGCCTCAAGGCTTCAGCGTGAACAACTGGTCCTTCACCTTCTGATAGGCCTGCCAGACGGCGTCGGCCTTCTCGAACCGCTCCTGGAGGCCGGCGTAGGCGGGCGTCTTGTCGACCAAACGCGGCGCGAACCAGACCTTTCCCGATGGCACCTTGGCTAACGCCACCTGGATCACGACCGGGATCTTTCCCTGTTCCAGGCGGATCACTTCGCCCTCTTTGACGGCCTGGCCGCCGATCCAGACCAGGTAGTCGAGCCGCTCCTTCGTGTTCCACTGGTCGCCTTTGGGGGTCAGCATGAGCAACTCGGCATAGCGCGGCTGGTCGTTATCCACCACGGTGGACAGGTAGAGGGTCGAGTCGCCGTTGCCGCCGATCGCTCCCAACACGTCGACCGCCTCGTAGCCGCCGGTGAACTTGGCGTCCTGCCAGAGGTGCTTGGCGTCCAACGCCTGGAAGGACGCCTCGCCGCCGGCGAACTTGACGGCTTGACCTGGAGCCGGCCGCGCTTGCTGGCGCCCGCCCAGCGTCTTGAGGAAATCCTCGTCGAGACTCTTCGGCGTGAACGGCCCGGCGATCAGCCACCGGCGGGGCATCTCGTTGCTTTCGAACGGAACCACCGCGGCGCCTGCCGGCGGGGCGTAGCCTTCGGCCGGTTTGACCGTCGGCGGCACGGCGAACGGCTCCGGTTTGTGCGGCGCTTCGCCACCCAGGGCAAATAGTACGGCGCCGCTGCGAACATACAGGTTGCGGGCGATGAAGAACGGCGTCTGGCTGCCGCCGGGCACGGCAAACTCCCAAACCGCTGCCAGCTTCTGGCCCTGCCGCAAGACCACCGTGCGGCAGTCGGGCCCGACGTTGGTGGCCAGCAGATACGCGCCGGCCAGGAGCAACTCCGAGCGAACCTGTCCGTTGGGGGCAAGCGTCTCGGACGCCAACTCGCTGCCGGTAGAGGCGTCGAAGACAACGAGCCCCTTTTCGCCGAGCACGCAGACCTGGCCATCCAGCGCCAGCGGCGCACAGACCGGCCGGCTCGCCAGCTTCTTCTCCCAAAGGGAACGGATGGGCATGCCGGGCACCGCCGCCGGGGGGAGCTTCAGCGCGGCCAGCGACGCGGGTCCGGCCACATACAGCGCCTCGCCGCGGACGTGCGGCGAAAGCGCGCCGGCGGGTGGCACGGCCTTTGACAGGACGTTGCCGTCGGCGACCCGGACCACCCAGCCGTGCGCCGTGATCATCACGGAATGGTTGCCGACCTTGGCCAGGATCGGCGCGCCG
>JBEKCP010000017.1:0-31331 GCA_050014815.1 Thermoguttaceae bacterium
GCGGAGACTTGTGCATGCCTCTCGAAGCGTCACAGGCGGGTTCGCGGGGCGGGAAAACGGTCTTGGGTCGGCATGAACCCAACGGTTCTTATTATAATGTCTCGCCCTTGGCAATGCGCCTGCTCGGCGGGATGCGCACCTGCCAGCGCCGTTTGCATGCTCCCACGTCGGGACTCAGCAGCGATTTGACTTCAACAAGCAGGGCAAAGCCCCAATTTTGCCGTGCCGGGCAGCAAATGCACCGGCTCAAACGAAGTCTGAGCGCGTGAAAGATCAGCCAACCAGTATGGATGGTGCGTTTACACCCATCGGAACTAAATGACTCGCAAAAACCTGGCATTATTACTAGCCAGGTGAGGCTGCATAGCTTTTGCAGGCCTCACCCAATTTCGTTAACTACGCCAGGATCAGGCACGCCCGCGCGTGTCTCGTCACCCTGGATTCAACCTTCGCGCATTTCGTCACGTGCGCGGTTCTATCGCTTTGCCGCTCAGCAGAATTGCCCCGCCTCTGCTCAGGTAAATTGCCCAACTACTTGGAAAGAAGAAGATGGCTTCCTTCTTCCAAGTAGTGCTTTGGGAATCTGACGCGCAGCGGGTCTGCGCCGACTCGGCAAACAGGATGGGCTGGGGGAACGATAGGTAGCGGATCGTTTGTGCGGACGGTCCCTGCCGATCCTTGTCCGTCGCGCAAAAAAAACCTCGCCCTGCCTCTCGAAGCATTCGCGTCGAAGAGGTAGGACGAGGGTGTGTACAAAACAATAAAGAGTATAGCCGAGGGCCTGGCTTTTTTGCCATAGCCATCGAGAGGTTTTTCTCGTTTCGGGCGGATTGGCATCGGGACGATCGCGCCAGGCCGCTTGTCCGGCAATATCAGACCGCGCTGGACTCGATCTTGCAGTCCCATCCCGAGCTTTGCGGGTGCGTCGTTTCCTGCGCGGACTGCGAAATTCGCTTTCTCACGCATCCCCGCAATGCCGGTCGGCGGAACTTGCGGTGCCCGTTCGGCTGCCGGCAGCACCATCGCCGGCAGCGTTCCTGCCAGCGGAGCACCGCGTATTACCGGACGGCGGCTGGGAAGACGAAGAAGAAGCGGCTCAATGCTCGCCGCCAAGGCCGCCAGGCCCCGCCGGCCGCGCAGCCACAAGCGACGTTGCCGCACCCGCAAGCGGGTACCCTTACGGCAGCGATACCTACGTGCAACTGGCCGAGGAGGAACTGACCGCCCTTCAGCCCCCCGACGACAAGACCTTGCTCTTGGAACGGTTCTTCGAGCCGGACCAACTGGACCTGATCCTCCTGTCCGGCCGCAGCCTGTACCTGGCGCCGAGCCTTCCCGCCGCCCGGCAGCCCTTTGCCCTGCTCTTGGCGGCCCTCCGCTCCACCGAGAAATGGGCCTTGGGCCGCGTCGTCCTTTCCAACAATCGCCAAGTCGTCATCGTCCGGCCCGACCAAGAGACGCTCGTCATGCACGTGCTCTGCCGCACCGCGCATGCCGACAGCGCCGGCCAGTTGAGCCACGAAGACTCGCCGCAATGGAGGCCAATCGGTTTCGTCAGCGCCGCTCTGGTTCTCGTTCGTCTACAGGCCCGACGCCTGCAAACTCTCCCCCCTGTCAATCCCAGTTCGTCCGAGGCCGTGTCGCCGCCACAGGGTTTCCTCTCCGCTCCAGTGGGTGGTCGCGGGCATGGGTATGAAAGCAAGTGGTGCGGGTAGACGTGCATCCCGCAGGGCAGGCGCATTGCCAAGGACTGGGCGTTATAATAGAGACCATTGGGTTCATGCCGACCCGAGACCGTTTTCCCGCCCCGCGAACCCGCCTGTGACGCTTCGAAAGGATTGACGATGCGTGTTGACCGAAAAGCTGTTGCGCGGATGTTGGCGGCGTGCTGCATCGGCTTTCTGAGCCGCGTGGAAGCGGCGGACCCGGGTGCGGCCGGGGCTGCTGCGCCACACGCCACCGCTGCGCCCGCTGCACGGGTGGAGAACCTGCGCGCCGCCGTCGCTGCGCTGGAGGCGTCGTTCCCCACCGAATACCCGGGTCATGCGTTCATGCAGCAATTGGACGATCTGCGCGCGCGACTGGACCGGGGAGGGCCTGGCCCCGAATGGGCCGGCGAGTTGAAAAAGGCACAGCGCGAGATGCTCGTGGACTTCAACCCGCTGCTGAACTCGAAAGAGCTTGTTTTCGTGAAGCGGAACACCTACGGCTCGGTCCATTACTATGATGATCACGACAACGGCGTCGTTCGGGCCGGAATGGGCGGGAACCTGTGCGTCCTGTCCCTGAAGGACGGAAGCGTGCGGGAACTGGCGCCGCAATTGGCCGGCGGGCTGTTCGACCGCTACGACCTGTCCTTCGACGGACGGCGGATCGTCTTCGGCTACTGCCGGGCGATCAACGACGGGCTGCGGCTCTGGGAGGTCAACACCGACGGCACGCGTCTCCGGCAGGTGACGTTCCCGGAGGCCGGCGCGCCCGCCAAGCCCAGGCAGCGGTCGGAGTTGGCCCAGGATTTTCACCCCTGTTATCTGCCGGACGGCGGCATTGCGTTCACTTCCACGCGCCCGAGGCACACAGTCCTCTGCGGCAACACGGACCTTTCCGTGCCGAACCTCCACCGCATCGAACCGGACGGTTCGGGGTTGATACGGTTATCGCGCGGAACGCTGAACGAGCTTTGCCCCACGGTCCTGAACGACGGCCGGATCCTGTACAACCGCTGGGAATACATCTTCAAGAGCCTGTTCCTGGTGCAGCCGCTGTGGGCGATGTATCCCGACGGCAGCCGGGGCGAAGAAATCTACGGCAACAACGCCGGCCAGCCGGGCGTGTTCATCCAGGGGCGCGCCGTGCCCGGCCGTAACGACCTGGTCGTATGCACCGGCGCGTGCCACGAGCAGATGGCCGTCGGGCCGATCCTGTTGATCGATCTGCAGCGCGACAAGCGTTCGCCTGAAGCGATGCGGTCGCTCACCCCGGAGGTCGAGTCGCGAGGCATCCACCATCGTTGGTTCCTCCGCGACGGGAAAATGGTGCAGGACAACGGATCGGGCGGACCTGTGTTCTGCGACCCCTTTCCGCTCTCCGACCGGTTCTTCCTCGTCTCGCACAATCCCGACAAGCCGATCAGGGACAAAACGGCCTACGGAATCTGGTTGATCGACGTGTTCGGCAATCGCGTGCCGATCCACCAAGCCCCGGCAATTTCCTGTTGGCAGCCGATGCTGTTGGAACCGCGGCCCAGGCCGCCGGTGCTGCCGCCGACCCAGGGCGCCGGCGCAGCCGACCCGCGCGGCGCAGCGGCCGAGGCGGTCCTGTTCGTTCAAGATGTGCATCGAGGGTTGAGCGGAATCCAGCCCGGGACCGTCAAGTACCTGCGCGTGGTGGAGCAGATTCCCCGCGGCCGGGACGTTTTCGAGCAAGTGTCGCCGGGCGACGGCGGCTTCGGTTCGCCGCTGGCCGTCGTGAACAAGGGCACGCACATCTGGATCGCCGTGCTGCACGGCGTGGTGCCCGTGCATGACGACGGCTCGGCTCGATTCACGGTGCCGGCAAATCGGAACATCTTTCTTCAGGCGCTCGACGAAAACTACATGCAAGTGCAGACGATGCGAACGTTCGTGAGCCTCAATCCCGGCGAGCAACGTTCGTGCATTGGCTGCCACGAAGACCGGCGGCAAACGTCGCCGAACCGGGGCGCAATGGCTTCGGCCCTGCGACAGCCGCCCGTGCGGCCCCGGGCCCAACCCGGCGACGCAACTCCCACCCGGCCGCTGCACTACCCGGCCGACGTGCAACCGGTGCTCGACAAGCACTGCGTGCGTTGTCACGGGGCGGAGAAGATCGAAGGCAAACTGGACCTTTCCGGCGCTTTGACGCAGTATTTCAGCCGCTCCTACGAGGAGTTGATCGACAAGCGGTTTGTCGCGGGGTTCAACGAATGGAGCGCACATCCTCCGGACGCATACCCGCAGCCGCCCTATGCGCGCGGCTCGCACACGAGCAAATTGATCCACCTGCTTCGCGCCGGTCACTACGAGGTCAAGTTGTCGCAGGCGGAGTTCGTCCGACTCGTTACTTGGGTCGACCTGAACCTGCCCTACTACGGCACGTACTTCGGCAAACGCAACATGAAGTACCAGGGCCAGCCGGATTTCCGGCCGACGCCCACGCTGGAATCCGCCTGCGGTGAGCACTGCCGAGACCATGACCGCGGGGTAGAATCAGGCCGTTGAACATTAGGATCCGCGACGCCAGGAACCACCAAGGGCGCCAGAGATGAAGATGAATCGGAGAATCGTTCTTTTCGCCAAGTTTGTCTGGGTTTTCCACGTTTTGCGCGTGCCCGTCTTGGTCTTCGCCCAGCAGGCGGACAAGAAGTCGGCATCCTTGTTCATCGATCAACCCATGCCCCATGGTCACGAATGAGACCATCAGGCGAGGCATCGCAACGGCAGGATGGCGACCCCAGGCGGGCGCTTGATGGTCCTCGACGGACTGAATCCTGACGGGAATCCGTCACTTCATATCAGGATCAGCAAATAGGTTCTCAAGCAAAATGAAACGGGCGGCCTTGTTTGCGGCCGGCGCGATGTTGGCCGGGTCGATGTTGGGTCTGGCGTCGCGCCATGCAGTGGCCGCGGGGCCAGCCAGCGAAAAGCCGCAAACGGCAACGGCCGCGTGCTGGTGACCAGCCAGGACGGTTGGCTGAGCCTGGTGGAGGCCACCGCCCAGGGGCACCGTTGCGTCTCGCGTATCAAGCTGTTTCCCGACGAGGCACCGAAAGACCGGGAATTGTGGTCGCATCCCGCGCTGGTTGGCAGCAGGCTCTATGTGCGAAACCGCGTGGCCGCGTATTGTTATCGGATCGACTGAGGGAAGAACGGGACCGTCCCCATTTATTGCTTGCCAGAAGGAGATACTTTAATGAGACGCGTTGTGAGCATGGTTGTTGCATGGTCGGCCGTAGTGGGATGCCTGGAACAAGCGCGTGCCGGCGAGGCGCCGCTGCGACCTCGACCGAGCGACGTTTTCGTCAACTGCGGGGGAACCGCAACGGACGGGGCGCTTGCGGATCAAGTCTGGCCATGGCCGGAGGACAGTTGGGGATATGTCGGGAAAACCGGCGTGATTTCCACTACCGCCGACATCGCCAATAACTATGGTTTGCCGAACGCCATGAAGAGTGCCCGCGTCTGGAACGGCGTCCAGCAGTACTCCCGGGGCAACGAATTCTACTACAAGTTTACACTGGACAACGCAGTGTACCGGGTGAAGTTGTACTTCGCGGAGATCGAGAAGACCGCTGCGAACCAACGGAGGTTCGACGTATACCTCAACAACGACCTTGCCTTGGGCGATTATGACATCTACGCCGACGCCGGCGGCCGCGACCGAGGTGTCGAGAAAGTCTTTGCCGTCGGGGTGACCGAACAGAAGTTGGAAATTCGCTTCGTCAAAGGGACCGACAGGCCGATGATCAACGCCTTGCGGATTACCAAGACCGCGGAGAAACCGACGCCGCTTGCGACGGGCACGGTCGTCGCCGTGCCCGGAAACCATCCCCGCATCCATTACGTGCGTTGGAACAAATTCGCAGGGACTTGCAGCATGGAGTTTGTGGGCACCAGCATCAAGTGGACGGGCCCGCGGGGGAGCAATATGGGGAAAGCGGACGTGTTCGTGGATGGGGTATTCCAAACCACGGTGGACCAGTACAGTCCCGCCGGTCAAGTGGATCAGGTGATCTTCGAAAAGGCCGGCCTGACCGATAATCGGCACGTGTTTGGGATCTTGAAGGCGGGCGAAAAGAACGCGAGTGCGCAGGGCGACCTGGTGACAATCCAAAGTCTCACGTATGCGCACGGATCGAATTCCGCCCCCGCAAGAGCCGTCTACACGGACATTCGTCCCCATAGACCGTTCTGGCTGGACACCGATGGGGACCGCATCAAGGCACACCTCGGGAACGTACAGTATTTCGACGGGACGTATTACTGGTATGGACTCGATCCCGGCAATACGCCGTTGCCGGCCGGTACGATAGGGGGGAGTTACCCATGGTCCTATAACCAAGGTGTAGCCATTTACTCGTCAAAGGATTTCTACAACTGGACCTATCGGGGAAATGTTCTGCAGGCAACGACCGACAAGAATAGTCCCTTGTCTGTACCATCGCGCATCGTTGGCCCCAATCCGGTAGTGATCAAGAATGACGCCACGGGAAGGTACGTCATGTATGCGGAGTTGGTGGATGCGTCGTTCGGGTACAACAACATTCTGGTCGCGGAGGCGAACCATCCCGCCGGGCCGTTCCGCTTTCTCAATGCTGATCGTGGTGGTAACGATATGACCACCTTCAAGGACGACGATGGAAGAGCCTATCATTGGGTACGCGGGTACATCAGAGAGTTGAGCGATGATTACCTGCACTTCAAGGAGGGAAGTGGCCGACAAACCGGCGGCGGTTGTGAAGGCGGCGGCGCTTGGAAGTACGACCGCTTTTACTATCGCTCAGAACAACGCCTACGTCTATATGGGTTGGGTGAATGAATGGACGCAGGACTCCAACATGGCGTGGTTGCCGATGCGGATTCACAAGGACGGCACATTCGAGGTGAACTGGGTGAAGCAGTGGGACCTGTCCTGGTTCGATGCCAACCCGCAACCGGAGGAACCATAAACACTATTATTTCGTGAATACAACATTGAATCTCAACGAAAAGGGAACACAAAGCAAACCTAAATGGGAGGAACATAGTATGTCTACTCGACACATTCAGCGATTTGAGAGTCTGACCGTCGCGGCGGCGGTCTGCATCGCGATCGTGATGACCACAGCGGCCCTCGGCCAGGATCGCAGACAATCCAAGCCTGGTGAGGAGAAGGCCAAGACGTCCCAATTGGCGGGCAAGAAGTCTGTCAAGCCGGTGACGCCCAACGTGCCCGTCAACACGGTCGAGTCGCTCGAACGGGCAATCCGCGACCTGATCGAGACGTTCGGCGAAAAGTACGCCAAGGGCAGGGAGTATCTGGCGAAGTTGGAGGCCCTAAAAGCCAGGGGCGCCCAGCCGGGCGACGCGGAGTTGGAGAAGCTGAGCACCGAAGCCCTGTTGGCCAACCCGTTGCTTGGGTTCGAGAAGCTGCTGGCAGTCAAAAGCGCGGCCCAGAATGCAAGAACGGCGGACTTCGGCGCCAACTTTGGCAGCGGCAGCAGGTTGGGCGATCAAATCGCCATCGTTTCGCCCGCTCGACGAGGCGGTGTAGAAAAGGTTGTCCACGAAGGGCCCATCAACAGTGTCGATCTGAATTCGGACGGCCGGCGCATCCTGTTTTCCTCGCGTAACAAGATCTCGGAGATCAACGTGGACGGCACGGGGCTGCGAACCATTTCGGCCAAGACGGACAACATCGGGCAATTCGACGCATGCTACCTGCCCGACGGCAAGATCATGTTCGTATCGACCGCCTGCGAGCAGGCCGTACCCTGCACCGGCGGCGGCGGGGTGGGCAACATGCACGTCATGGAGGCCGACGGCTCGGGCGAGCGGCGCCTTACCTTCGATCAGGACCACAACTGGCACCCGGCCGTGATGAACGACGGACGGGTGCTCTATCTGCGCTGGGAATACGCGCTCGACGGCAAGGAAGTGGCCACGGCCGACCTGCGGGCCAAGCGCCTGCGGACGGACGTGCCCCAGACGGAGCCAGTGCCGTACAAGGACAAGGAAGGTCCGGCGGTGCCCCCGCTTCCTGGCGCGTACAGCCCGGCCTACGTCGCGCTTCAGCAATACGTGCGGCGGGTCGGTTACGAGTCGGACATGCACATGTTTCCGCCGGCCGAGTTCGACGTCGACACCAGCGCGCTCGTGCAGATGCTCAAAAAGGGGCACTACAACGTGCAGCTCACGCGCGACGAGTGGGAGCGGCTCTACCATCCTTACCAGCCGGTGTACAACGTCGGTTTTCGCATCGCGGTTGAGATCGACGGCGAACTGTTGACCGCCGACCGCGCGAAATGAATGGGGAAATACGAAACTGAACCGGCTGCTGCAGGAATTGGCGTGGAAGGCGGTGTGCGCCGAGCCGCTCAGCGGCGTGAACGCAGAAAGAAGAAAGGGAGATTAAGCAAATGACCAACCGACTCCAAATTACCGTGGTGGCGATTCTGCTTGCTTTCGCCGTGCCGGTTTCGGCCGCGGACGTGCTCGTCGAGGCCGAGAGCTTCCAGGACCGCGGGGGCTGGGTGTTGGACACCCAGTTCATTAACGAGATGGGCTCGCCGTATTTGCTGGCCCACGGTATCGGCAATCCGGTCGCCAATGCCAAGACGGCGGTCCAGTTTTCCGCAGCCGGCACCTATCATGTGTGGGTGCGGACGAAGGACTGGGTGCCGTCGCACCATCCCGGCCGATTCAAGATTCTGATCGACGATACGGAACTCGCCCCCACTTTCGGCGAGCAGGGCGACGGTTGGATCTGGCAAGATGGCGGAACGGTGGAGGTCAAGCAGGACAAAGTCCGCATCGAGCTGAAAGACCTGACCGGCTTCGATGGCCGCTGCGACGCGCTCTACTTCACAACCGACAAGGCCGCGGTCCCACCGGCCCAGGCCGGAGAAGAAATGTCGGCGTGGCGACGCAGGCTGCTGAGGCTGCCCGACACGCCGCCGGATGCGGGTCAGTTTGACGTGGTTGTGGTGGGCGGAGGCGTGCCGGGATGCGCCGCGGCGCTCACGGGTGGGCGACTAGGGCTTAACGTGGCGCTGATCCAGGACCGGCCCGTCCTGGGCGGTAACGCCAGCCCCGAGGTCGGCATTGGTCCGCGCGGGGCAAGACGCTCGGTGGCTGACGAGGTGGCCGGAGGAGGTCGGCAGAAGGCATTGGAGGCCAACCCGAACATCAAGCTCTTTCTGGGTTGGCACGCATTCCGCGTCCAGGCCAAGGGCGGGCGCATCCAGAGCGTGGATGCCAAGAACGTCGGCACCGGCGGGGAACAGCGGTTTTCCGCCCCGCTGTTCGTGGACTGCACGGGCGCGGGGTGGATCGGCTACTGGGCGGGCGCGGAGTACCGCATGGGGCGCGAGGCGGCCGCGGAGTTCAACGAGAGTCTCGCCCCCAAGGAAGCGGACAAGATGCACCATGGCAACACGGTGATGTTCCGCACGAAGATGGCCGCCGAGCCCAAGGCGTTTCCCGAGGTGCCCTGGGCCACGGCGGTGTCGAAGGACTACGACAAGCTTGGGGGGTTGGCGCACTTCTGGGAATACGGCCAGTGGCTCGATTCCACCACGCAGGCCGAGCATATCCGCGACCACCTCTTTCGGGCCGTGTACGGCACATTCGCCACCGTGAAGAAGCAGGATCCGCAGAAGAACGCCAACCTCGAACTGGCGTGGGTGGGTCCCATCGCCGCCACCGGCGAGGGCCGGCGGTTGATCGGTGACTACATCCTCACCGAGAACGACATCCGTCAGGAAAAGCCCTTCGACGATGCGGTGGCGACGAACAGCGGACATTTCTGCCTGCACTTCCCCGGCGCCAAGCACGACTTCCGCCTGGGCGACTGGAAGTGGATTCCCGTCAAGCCGTATCAGATCCCGTTCCGCTGTCTCTATTCCAAGAACGTGGACAACCTGATGATGGCCGGCAAACACATCAGCGTGAGCCACATCGCCGGATCCAGCACGAAGACGATGCTGAACGGCGGCCAGCACGGCGTGGCCGTCGGCGTGGCGGCCTTCGTGTGTAAGAGGTACAACGCCACCCCGCGGGGCGTGTACGAGAAGCATTTGACAGAACTCCAGCACATCGTCTTCGGTATCGGCGAACAGAAGGATGCGCTGAAGCCCGTGAGATAAAAACTTAACGTGACGGGAAATGAACCCGCTATTCAGATTGGGAGGAGCCATCATGCAGCGTTTTGCCATCCCGATGCTTTTTCTCGGTCTCCTGATCGGTGCGCCGATTCGGGCCGAAGATTCGGCAACCATGCCCGATCTGCTCAAACCCAATCCGAAGGCATTGGAGACCTTCAAGGACATGCGGTTTGGGATTGGACTGTGTTGGGGACCATGCACTTTGAGCGGCAAAGAAATTTCCTGGTCCCGGTATCCCGATTCATGTTCGATGGTTCGCGTCTGACACTTGCTCAGGGCCCCTTTACTTGGTGCTACCGTCGGCCGCGGTTGTTGTTTGTTTCGCTGAACATCAATTATCCCCCAAGGCGTATTGAATTCCGGCGAGCCAGTGGCGCAGCACGACTGCATGGGTGCTGGTGGCGGGCTGTGAGCCGAGCGTGTTGCAGTAGACGCGCCCCTGCCCGGCGGTCTTGGTCCAACTGACCGCGTAGTCGCCGTCGGCGCGGCCTCTGTCCGCCTGCGTCTTGTTGCCGGCGATGCCCGACTTCTCGACATCGACGCTCAAAAGCACGCGGACCGCCTTGTGAGAATACGGATCGCCCAGCAGGTAGATGCGGTCGGCGACCTCGAACTCCGGGGGGCAATCGGCCGCGACGTTGACGGGATGATCGGGCGACTCCTTGCGGAGCACGGCCTTGGTCCACGGCGCCCACTGCGGCGTGGCGCCGAGCAACTCGCCCAGTTCCGTCCAACCTTTGGCCGCCTCGCCCGCAGGGCCCAGCACGATCAAACCGTGGCCTTCTTCCACATAGCGAATCAAGCCGCGGCGCATCTCGCTGATCTTCGCCAGTTGCTCTTTGTCGGGGCGCTTGCCGCCTTGCAGCGCTCCGGCGTCGATGAGGCAGAGGGCGTCGTAGCCGCGCAGCCTGTCGGCGGCCAGGACGGCCACGTCCGACGCGACCTCCGTCTCGTAGGCCCGGGTCTTCTTGCCCATCTGCTCGATGGCCGCGGCCGTGAAGCGGCCCGGCATGGAGGTTTCGCCGCGGAAGACGAGCAGCTTGCGCGGCCGCTTGGGCGCCGCGGCCTTCGTCGGCGCGGCGGCGGCGATCCGTTCGACCTGGGCATCGCTGGGAATCTTCGGTCGCGAGGCCGCGCCCGACGGCGAATCGTCGGCCTTCAGATCGCCCAGGGCGTACTGGATGCCCGCCAGCCAATGTCGCACCAGGTCCGGCGTCCAGGTCATCTCGAAGAGGTGGCCGCCGAAGGCGCTGTAGTAGACCCGCCCCTGGCCGTGGCGCTTGATCCAGATCATGGGATTGTCGCCGTCCGGCCGGCCGCGATCCGCCGCCCACTTCACCGGATCCTTGTACATGGCGGCGCATTGCTCCAGGTCGAGGCTCAGCAACACACGGTGCGTCTGGCGGGAGTACTCCTTGCTGAAGATATAGATTTCGTCGGCCCACTCGACGAAATCCTTGCCCGGCAGAACCGCGGCGTTGATCGCGTTGTCTTTCGATTCGACCCGGCAGACGACCTTCGCGCTCCAGGGATGGCCGGCGAAGTGGCCGCCGATCATCTCGACGTATTCCGGCCACATCCCGCCGCAGTCCGCTCCGCCGTGGAAGGCGACCACGCCCCGGCCGCCGGTGACGAAATCGGAGAGGCTCTTCTTCAGCCGCTCCCACTTCCCTTGAACTGCCGCGTCTTTGGCCTTCAGCCGTTTCTGCTCGTCGGCGGTGAGAAACACGGACTGGTTGACCGTGTTGTTCATCACCACGGCGTCGAACGCTCGGAGCTTCTCCGGCTCGAAGAAACCTGGGTCGTCCGTAATCACCGTTTCATAGGCCCCCGTCTTCTTGCCGACGATTTCCAGCATCGCCGACATGTGGGGAATCGCCGGATGAACGTAGCCCGTACACATCGTGAAAACGAGGAGCTTCCGCGGCTTGCCCGGCGGTACGATCGGCCGGGCCGGCGCAGCCTCGATCATCTTCTCAATCATCTGTTCGTTGGTCAGGCCTTTGTATCTGCCGCCCTTGATGTCGGGCAGTTTCACCGTCGTGGTAAGCGGGCCCGGCTCCGCCGCGGCGGCCACGGCGCAAAGAACGCCAAGGCTGAGGATCAGGGAGGTGACGCGAGTCATGAGATGTTCTCCAAGGTAAGGTAGGTGGGTGGGTGAAGCGGCCGAAGGGGACAGTCCCATTTTCGCGGCGAAATAAGCTTGTTTCAATGGCTGGGTCGTCTCCGCCGCGAAAATCGGGACAGTCCCCCGTGTACGTACGCCGGCGGCCCTTGGCGCCGGCGCCGGGCAGGATCTCTATCAACTATCAACCGATGGTCCAGGGCTCTCGCATCGCCACGCCGAGCATCCGGTTGGCTTGCTCGTCGTCGAAGACCTCTTTCCGCGGGTCCCACCGCAGCGGCCGGCCGAGTTTCATCGCGATTTCCGTGAGGTGGCACATCGACGCGACGCGATGGGCGTACTCCACGTCCTGGAACGGCCGCTCGCGGGTGCGAATGCAGTGGAACCAGTCGCCGTGCAGGTCGCCTTTGCCGCGATACTGACGCAGCGGACTGACGACCGCGGGGTGCTGTTTGCCGACGCCGGCCTCGCCCCGCTCGCCGATGAAGCGTTGCGGGCCCTTCTGGTGGACGATGACGCCGTTGGCGAACTTGAAGACGACATTGCGAGCGTTTCCCCGGCCCTCGATGGCGATTTCCGTCGGCCCGGTGTCGTCGAGTTGCAGGGCGTAGAGGAATCCGCCGTAGAAATGCGCGCCCCAATCGTCCAGGGCGCCGCCGCCAAACACGCTGTAGTTGCGCCAGTTCTTATAACGCGCCTCGCTGTAGGGGACCCAGGGCGCCGGCCCGACGAACATGTCCCAATCGAGGCCCTCCGGCACCGGTTCCGTGGCGGTGGGCCGGTCGCCCGCCGGCCCGCCGGCGCCGACATAGGCCTCGGTGAGCTTGCCGATCGCGCCGCTGGCGACGAAGTCGGCCGTGCGGCCGAAGTCGCCGCGAACGCGCGTGCTGCCGCCGGTCACCACCCGGCCATAACGGCGGGCGGCCTCGACCATCGCGCGGCCCTCGCGGATCGTGTGGGCCAACGGCTTCTCGCAGTAGACGTCCTTGCCCGCGCGGCACGCCAGGACGGTCATCGCGGCGTGCCAATGGTCGGGCGTAACCACCACCACGGCGTCGATGTCCTTGCGGTCGAGCAGGCGGCGAAAATCGCCGTAGGTCGGCAGTTCGACCTTAATCTTTCGCGAGAGCTTCTCGAACGCCCCGGCGAGGCTCGCCCGATTGACGTCGCAGAGCGCCACCACCGCCGATTCGCGGCCATTGAACGCGCCCAGGATCTGCTGGCCGCGCATACCGACGCCGATCATGCCGACGCCGATCCGCTCGCTCGGCGGCGCGACGTCGGCCATGCCGAGAACCCTGGCGGGCAGCACCAGGCAAGCGCCGACCGCGCCGGCGGTCTGTAACGCCGCACGGCGCGAGACGCGGCGAGTTGAAGACGAGGAAGGCTGTGTCGAGGAACTATCAGGCATGGTTTGCGTTACTCCGGTTTCGCAGGATTGGGACGGAGGTTCGAGCCGCTTTTCGCCGTCGCGGCATGTGCGCCGTCGTACGTTCCATAGAAAGGCGCGTTCGCGTCGATCCAAGTGACCAGCCGGACGAACTCCTCGCGGCTCAAAGGCGCGTTGCAAGGGCCCTTCGGGTCGCGGATCCGGTCGATCATGGGGCTGCGGTGCGAACCGAACCGCAACGGAGGCTCGGCGGGAATCAGCGCATCGCGCGGGTTGACGTCGATCTTGTTCACTAGCCGCTTCTTCAGCAACTGCTCATAGGAGGTGGAGAACAACGCGGTGTTCTCGCCGGTCAAGTCGAGCTTGCCCTTCGCCTCGCTGCCGCTGTGGCAGCCGACGCAATGCTTGTCGAGGACCGGCTGAACGTCCAGTGGGTAATGGACGAATCGCGGACCGCTGTCGCCGGGTTGCGGCCGCAAGGCCTGGGGCGGTTCGCGCATGGCCTCCGCCGGGCGGGAAACCGGCGCCTGCCGCCGTGATTCGTGACAGCCGATGCACGATCGCGTCTCGCCGGACGTCAGGTTCACGAACGTCCGCATCCGCTGCAGCTCCATGTAATCCTCGTCGAGCGCCTGGAAGTAGAGGTTCTTGCCCGCCGCCACGGTGAAATACGCCGAGCCGTCCGCATGTACGGGCGTCACGCCGTGGACCGACTTCACCGCAAAGTGCCCGTCCAGACTGACTGCCGGGCTCTGCAGCCCAAGGCCGCCCTTGCGGCTGAACGTCCTCGGCTTGGGCACGTCCTCCATCACGCGCACGTACTTGACTCTCCCGCGCTCGATCCCATCCAGCCCTTGGTAAACGTCCTGCAGGAAAAGCGTGGCCTGGGGCGGGGCCGCGGGCGATTGGGCGTCGGCAACCTCGACCCCGGAGTAGAGTACCGGCGGTCGCGACCGCGGACGCAGCGGCGCGGGCTGGAAACACGAGATCTGCGGGTCGCGATAGATCAACTCGCGATTGCCCTGCCGGTCGAGAACAAAAACGCCGTAGCCCGCCGACGCCTCGGCGTCCGGTCCGGGATTGTAGGCCACGAGGTGCAACCGCTCCGACAGCGGCCACGGCTCTTTGTAGAATCCCATCTTCGCCGACGGATAACCGCCGTGCGTCGGCCAGGATATCTCGGGCGTGATGTTGGTCATTGCCGAGGGCGTCTGGTTGACCGACTGAATGTCGATGAGCACGATCGGCCCCACGGCCAGCGGCATGTGCGGACCGCCGGTCGCCACGAGCCGCCGGCTGCCGGGAATGCCGCGGCCGTCGATCAGGGTCGGCGGCTTGGCCACGTTGTTCTTGTAAACGTGCGCGGAATGGCTGCCGTCGGGGCGCATCGCCCAAAGGCTTTGCACGTCGCCGCAGCCCTTGTCCACGTATTCCCAACGCGTGTAAAGCACGCGGCCGTCGTCCATGACCACCGGAGCGAACTCGCTGGAGGTATTGTCGGAAACGCAGCGCAGGTTCTTGCCGTCGGCATCGACCACGTGCATCGTCGGCACCGGATGCCGCCCGAGACACAACACCGCGTGTTGCGCCCGCGTCGAGGGAAACATGATCCGTCCGTCGGGCAAGTAGCAGGGGTCCAGGTCGTCGCAATAGCCGGGCTTGTCCGTATCGTCGAAGGTGATCTGCCGCAGCCCGCTGCCATCCACGCCGATCTCGTAGAGGTGGTACGGCGTCGCCGCGTTCTTCTTATAGGCGAAGACCACGCACTTGGCGTCGAACGACAAGTCGTAGCGGCCGAAGATGCCGCCGGCCAGTTGCGGAGCGATTTCCGTCACCCGGCCGTCGGGCGCCACGGGCGAGAGGATGCAAAGATTGCCCCCGAATCGTTTGCTGCCGTCGGTGAAGTCGGTGTAGATGTGGCTGGAGCAGTAGGTGTGGCGCTTGACGAACAACAGCTTGTCGAAGCTGAGCAGCGGGTCGCCGAGCACGAGACTGCGAACCGCAGTCCGGGCCTTGAGATACAACTCTCGGCGGGCTTCACGATTCTCCGCCGGCGCCTGCTTCAGCCCGCCAGCCAAACGGTCGAGCGTCTCGCCGATGCCGGCGACACTCGCGCCGGCCTGGCGACGCTCGTCCAGCAGCGCTCGGCCGCGGGCAAGGACTTCCTCGACGGGATAGGCGGCCGGTTCGGTGGAAGGCGGGGCGTAAGGCACGGTCCCTCGCTGTTTCGGAGCGGGCGTGCCGCCCTTCTGCTGGCCCGGCTGCCGCATGGCCTCTTGCACCAGCCACTCGGTTTCGACCAACGCCTGGGGGCTATCGACCGGCCGCTCGCGCTCGGCGCACCGGCTCGCCGGGGTCGCGAGCAAGAGACACAATCCGCCCACCATCGAAATCGCCATTCGCGACTGCATAGTTTCCTCCTCGGGTAATAGTTTGGCCAATACTGCGACATGGCAGTTCAGCTATTATATCCAATCCTCCGGAACTTGTCAGACCCGCCCCCTGACGATGGAGTGACGGGCCCTCCATAAACTCGGACGACCTGCTTGCCGAACCGGGCGCTACTCGCCGAGGCACACCATCTGTCCATCCGTGGTGGTGACGAACAAACGGCCCGGCATGGCCGACAGCGATTGGAAGGCCGGTATGCCCGGAAGTGCGGCCTCCTGTTGTTTCCTTCCCGCCCGCGCTGATCAGCAACTGCGTTGGCGATTTGATTGCCGCGGATCCATAGTGCGGCCCATCCACCCAACGCAAGCTGACGACCAGCAGGTCCACCAGATTGTCGCGATACGGCAACCGGCCATCGCCACGATGCGCGATCACCGAGGCCAGGCCGTAGAGTCCGGCGTCCTCGATGATCGGCAGTTCCTCGGCGAAACCGTCCAGCTTTCAATACGATGACCGTGTCCACTGTTTTCCAAACTCCGCCGCGAGCCGATTCAAGACGTCGGCGGGCGAACTGCCGTCATGGGCCACCAGGCGATGGCGCAAGATCAGGGGCTTCGTCTTCTCGACAGTCAGGGCCTCGGTGGCCGTGACATTGGGGTTCAACATCCGCAGGCCACGGTACGCCTGCCAGGTACACTTGCCGTTGCCGGGATGGGCCATCATGGCCAGGCCGCAACTCCGGCCGTCTTTGCCTGCCAGCACCAGGTCGTACCAGGCGGCATCGGGCCAGTTGTTCTTCGGGTTGTTCCACTGCGGCTCCGCGCGATTCACTGCCCCGTCGGGCGAGTAGAAAGCGGCCGACTCGCCTGCGATGCGGCGGCCATGGAACGCAAGGCCCGCAAAGGCCCACGGCAACAGCTTCACGGGGCCGTCGGCGGCCGAAAGCTCGGTCGTTACGTCGATGACGTAGGCGCCGGAATCCGCGAAGGCGCGGACCTGCGTCTTCTCGACAAGCACGTCGCTCTGCCCATCGGTCCAGGCGTTGGTGGCCGACAGAGCCGCGCCCTTGGCGTCGGCCTCCGTAGAGGCCGAGCGATTGACGATCCGGCCCTTCTCCTTCCAGACGGCCTTTCCGCAGGTCCAGAAGCCGGCGGGCTTGTCGCCGCCGACCTGCGGCCAGGCGAGGAACACGCCGCGCAGCCAGGTATGGTCGCCCCCCTTGTGCCCGCTCTCAGTCAGCACCGCTCCGGAAGGCGTGTACACCGGATGGAGATAGCCGACGACCGGCACCGAGGTTTGGGGCTGCTCGTCGTCGGGGAGCTTCCCGATGACGTAGCGCAGGATCGGCTTCCCGTCGGGGGTTTTCAACGTAATGGCCGCGGCATCTTTCTCGCTGGAATACTGCGGCTCCTCGGCTGCCGTGGGTACGGGTGCGCCGAGCAGTGCAAGACAGAAGGCCGTCATCGACAGCAGTGAGATTCGAATCAACATGTTCTTGTCCTCCGGGCGTTTACGATAGCGTGAGAACATCTGATTGAAGTTGTTTCGAGCGTGATAAAACACGAAGAGCGAGTGTTCGCCGACAGGCAACGGCAGCCGGCCTGCGGGCCGGCAATTCATGGTCGCGTGGAATGTCTTGCGTGCGTTCATGGACTTGCTGAAGCTCCTTCTCTTGTTCCCCGTGCCGGTAGCGCCGCGGTGAAATGGTACGCGCCGGCCGCGCAGCTCAGCACGGCACGCTCGCGTTCAGCGCGCAATAATTGGACGCCGTCAGCCTGCGCCAGCGGCTTGCCGCTCTCGAGGATCGTTTCGGCGCGGGTGGTCGGGATAAAAACGGTGGCCGTGGTATTGGCGGGAACGGTGACGTCCATTATAAACTGCCGGCCGCGCCGTTGCCAGTTGCTTTCGATGCGGCCATGCACGCTGTCGTAGTGGCACCGCACCCAGTGCAAATCGCCCACCACGTTGGGCCGGATGATGAACTTCTTGAAGCCCGGGCCGGACTCGTCCGGCAATATGCCGGCCAGGGCGCAGAAGTGCCACTTGGCAACGCCGCAACCCAGTGAAGGCATCAGCACCTGGCTGCCCGTCCAGACTTCATTCAAAACGTCGTTATTGGCGCCGACCGTCATCCCATACCAGGAAGGGAAGGATCGCTTCATCGTCATCTCGTGGCCCACCTGCGGATCGAGTCTGGCCAGCACGTCGAGCAGGTGGGGCGCGGCAATGAACCCGGTGCTCAAGAAGCCGTTGCTCTTGGCGATTTCCGCCAACAGCGCATCCTCGGCCTGTTTACGGACCTCGTCGGGAACTAATCCCACACCCAGCGCCAAGGCTTGCGCCCCCTGCGAACCAACTGGATCGGACGTTTTCGGGTCCGGCCAGGCGTATTGTTGGAAGGGCGTGTACTTTGCTTTCGCGCCGGTCTTCGGAATGAACCAGATGTACCTGCCGCTGGCACGGTCGAGGAACTTCGCATTGAACTTGTCTTGGATCGTCCGGGCAAGGGCGGCGTACGTCCGCGCGTCCTCGGGGTGACCTGCCAGGGCCGCTGACTGACTGACAAGTCGAGCGTAGAAGTAGTAGCCGGCGGTGTTGGTCAGCGGGCGGGGCGGAGGCGGTTGTTCGACCGAAAGCCATTCTCCCAACCCCCAGTCCACGATGCCGTCCTTGGATGCCTTGGTGAGAAAATCCAAGTACCTTTTCATGGCCGGGTAACTCTGGACGAGGATTCGCCGATCGCCATAGACCTGATACCAATGCCATGGCCCCCAAACCACCGAACCGCCCAACCACCAGGCGTTGAAAGCGTCGAAGTACGGCCCCGGGGTGACGCAGGGACAGTTCCCGTTCGGCGCCTGGCCATCGACGACATCTTGCAGCCAACGATCGAAGAGCGTTTGCGAGTCGAACAGACAGGCCGAGGTCAGGAAGACGTTGTAGATGTCCGACGGCCAACCCTTCTTTTCGCGCGTCGGGTCGTTGGGCACGCCGACGACCCAGGAGAGTTCGGTCCGGCGGACCGATTCGTTGAGCCAGTTCACGGTATCATCGGAACAACGGAACTGTCCGGAATCGGTCAGATCGGCGTTCACGTGGCAGCCGACCAGGTCGTCGATTCGAGGCGGCTGCGCGACGCCCTGCACGTCGACGATCGACACGGAGTTGTAATTGAAACGGGGCGAGTACTCTTCCACCCCGTTGCCTGCCAGAATGAACTGATTCGTGTAGCCGCGGTTTTGCCCTTGGGGACGGCGCTTCGGCGGTTGCACGATGATCTTGATCGCCGTGCCCGCCGGTCCCGACGCGCGGAACCGCACCCAGCCTTGAAACTCGCGGCCGAACTCGTAGCTGTAGGTCTCGGTTTTCGGGTCGTGCGCGAGTCTCTGCGGCCGAATGGTCTGGATGACTCGCGTGGGCGGCTCCTTCTGCGCGACCAGTTTGCCCGCCGGCCCCTTCACCAACGCCGCGGGACTCCAGGCCGAGTCGTCATAGACGGGCTTTTCCCAGCCGGGGAGCGCCTTGCGCAGGTCGATATGCTCCAATGCGACCCAGTTCTTCGTGATCGGCCCGTAACTCCATTTCCACGTCTCGTCGGAGACGATCGTCTGCTTGCTGCCGTCGGCGAATTCCAGTTCGATATTCAACAGCAGCTTCGGCTTATCGACGTACGGCATTTTCTCGAACTTGTGGACCCAGGGGTCTTTTTCCAGGGCGTACCAGCCGTCGCCCAGGATCACGCCGAGCGCCTTGCGTCCCGGCGCGGCGAAATGTTCGGTGACATCGAAGGCCAGATACTGGGTTCGAACGTGGTAGCAGGTGTTGCCCGGCGAGAGCACCCAATCGCTCGCCTTCTTGCCGTCGATGTACAACTCCGACCAGCCCAGGCCGCAGAAGAAAGCGGTGGCGCGGCGCACGGGCTTGGATACTTCAACTTCTTTTCGCAGATAAACAGCGGCATGCTTCGGATCTTCGCCGGCCCCGATCCACTGCCCCTTCCAGTCGGCCGGTTGAAGCTTGCCCATGACGAACCGGGCGGGGCGGCTCCAGGCCGTCGGCGCCCCATCTTTGTCCCAGAGCATGACTTTCCAGAAGTTGACGGTGCCGGAGCCGAGGGCCTGGCCGTTGTATTCGACCGCGATCGACTGATCGGATTGGACCTTGCCGCTGTCCCAGAGAGTGCCTTGATTGGCATCGAGTTCGGCCCGGCTCCTGGCGACCAGCACCCGATAGGCGGTCTGTTTCTGCCCGCGCGCGGTGCCGTCCATCGTCCAACTCAGGTGTGGTTCAGCAGCGTCGATACCAACCGGGTCCACGCGGTACTCGCAGCGGAGGTTGGCGGCGGCGGCCGGCGCGAGCTTGGCCGCGGCAGGCGCGGCAGGCGCGGCCAAGGCCGGCTCCTCGGTGACTGAGCCAAAGACTTCCACCTCGGCCAGTTGAAAAAAGTGAGCGCCCAGGTTCCCGCCCACCGGTCGCAACCGGGTTGCCTCGACCTTCACAAACCTTGCCACGCATGGCGGGAACTCGAACTTTTGGGCGTCGGCGCCCGTGGGCTGAGCGTATCCCTTCTTTTCGACGACCGTCGTCCACGGCTCGCCTTCGGCGCAGGTCTGAATCGTGAAGTCCTCGGGGAAGCCTTGGCCGGCATTCGGAGCGTCGGCGCGTGGAAACAGATGCACCGCGTTGATCCGAAAGTGCTTCCCAAGATCGACGACGATCCACTCCGGATACAGCCGATGATCGGGGAACGCGGCAAACGCGCGGTTGCTCCAGAACTTCGCCGCCGCGCCGTTGGGGCCGTCGGTCAACAGCGATTCGTCGCCGAGAGACGAGAACGACTTGACCGGTTTGTTCAGGGCAACGTTCGCAGCCTCGGCGCCATGGAGGCACGCGGCGGCGAGCAGAGTCATCAGCAGGGGCAGGATGGTGTTGCACTGCGTGAAGACGGCTTTCTGTTTCATGGCAAATCTCTCAACGCGTTGGGCCTGGGTTTGGGCAGGATCGGACACGGCTTGTTCGCTTTCACTTTGCGCTCAGTCTCACCAGCGCACCGCCGCGGTGCAGCCGCACGCGGAGTTCCACGCCCTCCGTTTCACCGTTGACCGGCACCGCGATGGGCTCGGCCTGGCCAGGATGGAACGCCCTGGCGGCCAGGTCGTGTTTCATTCCGGCGAGGAACTTCACGAACACGGTGGCCTCGGTTTCGCCCTCGGCGGCGCGGACCACCGGCAGTGCCCAACCGCCCGGCACGGCAAACAGATTCGCCTTGGCCGAACCCTGCCGCACTTCCACCGCGCCGGCTTCCAGCACCCAGCGCTTACCCTTGATCTGGGCGAACAGCGGGCCGTAGTCGTGATGCAGCAGCGTGCCCTTGCCGTCGGCCGGACCGCCGAGATTGTGGTCGGCCCCCGGGTAAGGGATACTGGGAAACACTCCCAAGTAGAGCAGCCGCTGGAACCCCGCGTCATCCTTCGGCGCGTTCCAGATCACCGCGGGGCGCGAAATGCACAGCAGCCCCGTCGCCGCCGCGTTGGTGTCGTGGAAGTATTCGTCGTACAGGCCGTCGAGGTGTTCCATCGCGTCGAGCCGGCGGCAATTGATCGGGTTGGCCAGGATGATTTTGCCTTGCTGGTGGAAGATCGGGCCGATCTTCGCCATCGACTCGCGCCAGCCGACGATCAACGCCCGGCCCTTGCGCACATGGTAGATATGGTCGAGGCGGTCGATGCAAATGCCGGAGCTTTCCGGGACTCGCTCGACCAGGCGCTTGGCCTGCTCGACGAGAATGCCCCGCCATTTCGGCTCGCCCGGATCGAGAACCACATCGCGGTTCCAGTTGGAGAACTGGACCGCACCGTCGGCACGGCGCACCGCGGCATCGGGTACGCAATAGTGGATGAAGTCGTTGGGGTCTTTCCAAAGGTCGGCTTCGTCCTTGGCCTTGCGGGGCGGCGGCGGCCAGACGACGTGGTTGCCGGCCTCCATGTGGACCCAGTACTGCAAGACATGGAAGCCCATCTTGCGCATCCGGGCGGCGTAGTCGCGCAGGTCCTGGTAGGTGTATTTCTCTTTGTACCAGCCGGTCCAAGCCTCCCCCTCCTGCACCGGCGGCGCGGTCATTCCCTGATAGGGCCACTCGAACCGAGCGCTCCAGTTGAAGGTGAAGTTCATCTTGCGGAACGCCTCGGCGTTGATCTCGCCGGCATGCCGCGCGTAGGTGCCGCCGCCGATCTCCTCGGACAACTTCGTATTCGGCTCGAAGTAAGTGGGATAGCGCTGCCGCATCCACGCCAGCCCCTCGCGCCAATCGCCCCCGTGGGCAACCAGGTCCACCGTCACCACGCAGGAATCGGCGCCTGCAAGGTCGTTTTGCGAACGGGCAAACGACAAGTCCGCCTTTTCGCCGGAAGCGAGAGTGAAACCGACGATCGGATCCTCCGGGCTCATCACCATGCTCAGGCCCACCGTGCCGTCCTTTTCCAGGAAGCTGGCCATCGGCATGCATACGCCCCGCGTGCTGTTGATGCCCGTGCCAAAGGCGAAACGGTAGGCGGCAAAAGACGCCGGGCGAAGCACATCCCAGCCGCCTTCCGGATGAGCGGCCCACGGAGCAAAGAACCGCACGTCCTCCGCGGAAGGCCAGCGCAGGGCGAACCTGACGTCGGGCGTGGTCTTTCCGCCCCGGCCGTCGTCCACCTTTGGAATCCGCGCCTGCCAGCGGATGGAGTCCTTGGTCGGACTGACCGTCTCCACGCTGGTGAATGAGCGATCCTGGTATTGCCAGCGTCGTTTGAGCACGATTCCGCCATCGGACCGGGGCTCCACGGCGACGCCGGCGACATTCCAGCCGGCGATGTCCAGTCCACCCACCGCGGCCCGCCGCCAGTCCTTGCCCGCGATGGCCTTGATGTTCCCGTCGGCAGCGAGTTCCAGCGTCAGATGCGTGCTTTGGACCCTGGACGGAAGCAACGGCGAAGCCAGTGGCCCACTCGCGTCGGCGGCTGGGCTGCCGGATTCCGCGGCCAGCAAAGCGGCAGCCGTGGCGAGCACGCCGGCCAACAGGAGAATAATGGTTGTCGCTTTCATGGTCTTGGTCTTCCTACGGTTCCTTGGGAATTGATTGACTACATGAACGTTCCTGTGGATTCAAATCGGTACGTTCCGTTCACGGCGACGTGGTCGCCACAGGGAATTCTACAAGTCGTAAACGCGTACAACCATACGGCACCAACTCAATCTCCACGACGGGTTCCCTCGTTGGAACCGGAGACTGCGGCGCGGGTTCCACGCTCGTCGGAACCCCTGTCTTGTTCGTCAACATTTTCCAGCCTGGAATCAGCCGACCTTTCGCCTTGAGAATCACCGGTTCATCCTGTTGCCAGATTCGCCGCTCAAAACACACCCATTGCTTGGATCCGTCTTTGGTCAAAGTCCAAGGCGTCTTGCCATCCGCTAGGTCATGTTCGGCGGGATGGGGTAGGACGCGGCTCACCTCAACCTTGAAAGTTGCCTTGGCATCGGCCGCGGCATCTCCACTTGGCACTTTCTCAACGATCGGCTCGCCCTTGTGTGCGAAGGGAAGCTTGCCTGCCGGCTGCGTCCGCACTTCCACCGACTTTCCAGGATCGGCACGGTCGATCACCAGGGCGTAATTCCAGGGCGTTGTCGGATAGATTTCCCAGTCGAACACCGGAAAGTTGGTTTTCTCGCGGATGCCCCTGCCGCGCTCCTTGGGAAACTCACGATAGTCCGCGCCGATTCGCAAGGCGAAGTACAAAGGCCCGCGAAGGATGGACGCCGCATCGTGGCAGCGGTTTTCGATTCGCACTTTCATCGGCAGACGCAACTCGAGACTGTCTCCGTTCCTCCACACCCGCTTGATCGTGGCGATGGCGCCTGGTTTGGCGGCTGTTTCCTCTCCTTGGGCGCGGATTGTGGCTCCCTCGGCCCAGGCCGGTATCCGCAGGTGCAAGGGAAACTCGGTTGGATCGCGCAACTGCAAGTTCAACCGGATCGCGCCGTCGAACGGATACTCGGTATCCTCCACGACCGTGACCTCCCGCCCTTCGGCGCCGACCCTGGCCGTCACCTCGCAGGGGCCGTAGGCCGCGGCCACGAGGCCGTTGTCGTGCGAGGCCATCCACATGCTCTTCACGAACCGCGGCCAGGACTGGTTCATGTTGCACAGGCAGCACTGCCACATAGGCAGCGGGCCATATAAAATGCCATTGGCATCGTTGTCAAAATGCCGCTTCACGGCGGTGACCAGAACCTGGTTGGCCTGCGTATCGTACTGGTGACCCCATAGGTCGCCCGTCATCGATCCCGGCACCGAGTTGTAGATCAGCGATTCGAGCCGGTCGGCGAGCGACAAGTCGCCGAGCGCTTCGAAGAGCGCTTCCATCGAATAGGCGTATTCGGCAACGCAACACAGTTCGGTGGCGTTGTTCGGTTCGCGCCCGCTCTCGAGGCGGGGGAAATTCTCGTGCGCGGCGAAGCGTCCGCCGACCAGTCCAAAGCACTTATCGAGGCGATCGATCCCCTCCAGCGACGCGCGGCGATGTTCATCCTCGCCGGTCTGGAGATAGTACAAGCCGGGATACTTGATCCGCAGCGCGGTGATGACGCCGTGGGTGTCGGTTTTCTTTTCGGGAAACGCCAGAAACCCCTCGGCGACGCGCCCGACGCCGGTGATGGTGTAATGCCCTCTGCCGCCGTCGGAGCCTCCCAACTCGCGCTCGACCCGCTCCAGAAGCAGCTTGTCTCCCGTTCGGTTGTAGAGCCAGTACATGGCGACCAGGTGTTCGTTTCGCACGGCGCCCTCCCAACCGCCCGCCTTCTTCGACCAATCGACTTGCTGATACCAATCGCGCATCCACGGGACAATGCGGGCGTCGCCCGTGGCCTCCTGGTACTCGATCAGGAACCTCATGATCGACGCGTTGGCCAGATTGACGACCCTATGGGAGATCGGTTGAGTCACCCGGCGGTCGACATATCCTTCCGCGAGCGCCTTCACCCGCTCATCGCCCAGGGTGTACGCCAGGGCAACGATGCCTTCCTGATGATAGGGAGGATTGCCGTCATTGCTGGGAGCAGAGAAGGCACTGTACACGTAGCTGGTCAGTCCATCGGCCTGGGCCTGCAACTGGTTGCGCAACCACCCTCGCGGCTTGACCGCGCCGAGTGGCAGGTGAACAAACCGCGTCTGCTTCAGAGGCGGCCGGCTAACCGTGTAGTGCCTATTTTGGTGCTCGTCCGCGGCCCGGGCGGGCATTCTTGCCAGCACGCACACCCCCGCAGCAACTGCCACTGCGGCCACGATCGTCCGACTTTGAACAATAGAAGTCATCGTGTCTTCCCTTTCTTCTGTCATGGGGATTTCATTTGCCGCAACCGTTCACAACGCTCGGAAACGTTCGGACGGCAACCCCGCGCTCGGGCCGTGTTCTTCCTATCGCTCGAAAACCGATCTATTCGACCGCCGGCGGAACCAGCTTGCCTTGCGCCTGCTCTTCCACGCGTTCGTAGACGCCGAAGAAGGGCGATCCGCAGTCGATCCACACGGTGAACCGGTGCAACTCTTCAGGCGTCAGTTGGACGTCGTGGTGCCCCTTCGTCAGCATCGAGAACAAGCGGCTCGGCGCGGCGCCGACGCGGCCCGGATCGCTGCGCGCTCCTCCGGGCGACCAGGCACGATCGGCAAGGCCCGCGTAGGCTTCGCTCCAGCCGAAGAGATGGGGCCCGTCGCGACGTTGTTGTCCGCTGAGCGTCGACACGGCGCGCGACAGACCGGGGGTCTTCGCCGCCGGGTTCTTCTCCCGTTCCTGCTGGTGACATGTGGCGCACTTCGCGTCGAGCACCGGCTGAACGAGTCGCGCGAACGACAGCGGCCACGTGCCCTCCACGTCGGACGTTAGCCGCGACGGCGTTCGCCGCAGGGCGAGCGGATACGCCTTCGGCGCGGGCGGCGCGCCGGGGCGCGGCTCGTGGCAGCCTTGGCACATCAGCCGCTCGCCCGGATGAACGTACGCCGCCGACATCATCGACTGCACCGCCAGCCCCCGCTCGTCGAGCGCCTGGAAGTACACCGCCTTGCCCGCCGGCATGACGAAATGCACGCTGCCGTCTTCCTCCACGGGCACGGTCCCCAGCACGCCGCGGGCCAACATCTGGCTGGCGCGGCCGACCATCGGTTCATTCACGTTGGGCGTGCTTTTGGGAAAGAGTTGTACCACGCGCAAGGCCGCGATCTTGGTGTCCTTCGGCCAGGGGTTCAGGCTGTTGTACACGTTTTGCACCGAAACGACCGCCTCGCCGCCGGTCTTGCTCTCACCGGCTTTCTGATGCCGCTCGGCCTGTTCGACGGCCCACCGATCGGGCACCACCGGCGGCGCGGGCTGCCGGCGCACGGGCACCGGGTTCCAGCAGCGCAGCTTGGAGTCGCGCCAGATCAACTCGCGATTGCCGAAACTATCCACCAGGTAGACGCCCATCGGCACGCCGCGCGAATACTCCTTGGGTCTCGGACCCGAACTCCGCGGCGCGTAACAGGCCAGGTAGAAATCTTCCGAGAGCGGCCATGCCGTGGCGAACTGGCCGGGGGGACTATTGTCGATTTCCGACTCGGGAAAAAGGATCTCCGGCGTGATCCGCTTCACCTGGCTCATCACGTCGTCGTCGGCGACGCGGAAGTCCAACAGCACCAGCGAACCTTGCGACTCGCCGTGGTGCGGGGCCGCCGTGGCCAGGTAGAGCGGCGAGCCGGGGATCGCCCGGACGTGCGACTCCATGTACGGCCGCCGCTTCGAGTTCTGCGGGTAGTTGCCGTGCAACGCCCGCGGGTCGCGCCCGTCGGGCGACGTGACCCACGGATGGTGCGTGATTTCGGGCCCACGGTCCACGTAATCCCAGCGGGTGTAAACGATCATGCCGTCGTGGGCCACGCTGGGGTTCCACTCGTTCGTCTCGTGATAACTCAGGCAAACGACGTTGCCGCCGTCGGCGTCCATCGAGTGCAATGTGTAGGTGGGCACGGGGCGCCCGTGACAACGGCCATAACCGCCCCGTCGCTCCGAGATGAACGCGATTCGCCCGTTGGGTAGAAAGCACGGGTCGAAGTCGTTCCACGAGCCGTCGGTCAGTTGCGTCAGGCCGGCGCCGTCGAGGTTCATCTTGAAGACGTGGAACGATCGCTGCGGGCTCCAGAGATCCTGCTCGCGCTGCGACGCGGAAACGCCTGCTTCGGCGTAGGCGAACGCCACGGTCTTGGCGTCGAAGTCGATCGCCGGCGACAACATCGCGCCGCCCTTGAGCTTCTGGCCTTTGAGCCTTCCTTCGGCGACGGTTGTCTCGGCCAACAGGTCGCAAAGCTCCGGCGCGGCGCCAAGGGCGTTCTTCAAAAGGCACAGCCGGCCGCCCGGCTGGTTCGCCCAGCCGAAATACTGGTCGCAGCAGTGGCCCGGCGCGCCGCCGCGCGTGCAAAACACGATGTCGGAGAAGTTCAAGAGCGGGTTGGCCAGCACGATCTCGCGCCGCACGCGGCACAGTTCGGCGAACAGCGCGAAGCGCGCGTCTTTGTCGGCAGGGGCAACAGCGCGGGCGCGGGCTTGGAGTTCCCCCAGTTTCTTCTCGGCCGCCGACAGGTCGGCTTTGGGGCCCAGCCGCTTCACCGCCGCCAACACAGCGGCCGTTCGCCGGGCAAGGATATCGACCGGATCGCGATCGGTCGGCAGGACGAGCGACTCTGGACGATACGTTTGGGCGGCCAGATCGTGCCGCTTTCCCGAGATCCGGCTGAGCAACTGCGGCCAGCCGGCCATCTGAAGACCCAGGTCGTCAAACTGCAGCCGCCATTCCAGTTCCAGGTTTGGGGAGGCGGGCGCCGGCTCGGCCGCGCGAAGTTCGATAGTTGCCGACAGCACGCCAAGGAACACGAGAACGAATCGCAATGACACGATCAGACCTCCTTCTTTCATCACTCCATTTCATTTTCAAGTACTATCGATTGACATACTCCGCGAGCAATCGGACATAGGTGCGATATTGTTCCAGCGAAACGCCAGGCGGCGTCTGGTGGTCGACGCTGGGAATGAACCGGCCGCTTCGCATCAGCGGCAGCAGTCGCTCGAACTCGTTGCGCATCGCCCGCTCGCCGCAGGGCATGACCATCTTATTATAGTGGCCGACCATGCACAACTCGGGGAACGCCTGCCGCAGCCGCATTCCGTCCACGCCTGCCTGCCGTTCCAGGGGCAGCACGCCCTGGATGCCTTCGCCGAGCAGCCAGGGGACCATCCGCGTCACGTCGCCGTCGGTGTCGACCAGGATGTGGGCGCCCAACTCTTGCAGCCTGGGCACGATCTTCCGATAGTGTGGCGCGACGAACTCGTCGAAATGCCGCTCGGAAATCATCGGTCCGTGGTTGTACGACATGTCCTCGGCGATCGTCGCAAACGTGGGAACGCACGTTTTCGCAACGCCGTCGAGGATCTTCAGGTTGAAGTCCACCAGGTCCTGGTTGATGCGGTGGATCAACTCCGGCTGGTCGTAGAAGGCGAGGCTGATCTTGGTGAACCCCATCAACGTGCGAGGGAACCAGAAGAAGCCCTCCAGCGTGATCCACACAACAGCCTCGCCGCGGGCCTGCCGCGAAGCCCACGGCCGCATCGACTCGATCGCCGCGCTGTGGTCGGGGAAGAATCGCGGCCGCAGCCGAAGGTAGTCGTCCATGTCCGAGACGATACCCTCGACGTGGTGCTGGACGGCATCGATCGTGGGATCGGTGGTGCTGAACCAGAACTGCCGGTAGGGATCGAGTCCGAAGTGCCGGGCGATGTCGAAGACCGTATCCAACGCGGCGGGCAGACCCTCGCCCTTCCAGCGAGTGATCGTCTCGTCCCACCACATGGCCCATTCCCAGATCGGCAGGCGGTCCACCGCCTGGCCGCGCATGACGGCGCGAAATCGTTCGACGTGATTCATAACCGGCTCATCTCACTTCGCCTGCTGGAGTCGTCCAACGAACCGGTACACGCCGGCCGCGGTCTCGAAAACCGTCCGGTCACCCTCTTTTCCGAGCAAGCGAACGCCCGCGGCCTGCGCGGCCGGCACGCCCGACTCGGTGATATCGCCGATACCGGCGGGCACGTGGACTGTTGCCGTTGTGTTGGCGGGAACCGTGACATCCATCACAAAGGTATCGCCGCGTCTGCTCCAGTTACTTTCGATCCGGCCATGCACCGAGTCATAGTGGCACTGCACCCAATGCAGGTCGCCCACCATGTTGGGCCGGATGACGATCTTCTTGAATCCCGGTCCGCTTGGATCGGAGCGGATGCCGCCCAGCGAATAGAAGTTCCAGAACGCCACGGTGCAACCCAACGGCGGCATCAGCGCCGCGCCGCCACTCCACGTCTCTTTCAGCAAATCGTTGTTCGTGCCGGCGGTCATGGCGTACCACGAGGGCGCGGACGTCTTGTCCACCATGGCTTGCCCTATCTGCGGCGCCAGATCCGACAGAATATCCAGCATGTACATCGTGGAAACGAAGCCCGTCGAGAGATAGCCGTCGTGGGCGGCGATCTCCTTGAGCAGCGACTCTTGAGCGGCCTTGCGCGAGTCGTCGGGGACCAGGCCGGTCGCCAGGGCCATCGTCTGCGCGCCCTGGGTGCAAACCGGTTCACCCGGTTCCCACCAGATGCGGTGCGCCAGTTTGGAGTTGCCGGCCGCGCCGCCGACGCCGGCCGCGGGCTTCGCGCTGGAAATGCCGTACACACCCGTCTTGGCGTACAGGAACTTCTCGTTGAATTTGCGCTTGATGGTCTGGGCCAGGTCGGCATAGGTCTTCGCATCCTCGTGGTTGCCCTGCATCGCCGCGGCCTGACTCACGATTTGGGCGTAAAGGTAATAGGCCGGCGTATTGACGAGCATTCGAGGCGAGTCTTCAATGGCCAACCAGTCCGTCAAACCCCAGTCCTGCATGTGGTCCTTCCCCGTCTTGGTCAGGAAGTCGACGTACTTCTTCATGGCGGGGTAACTGTCGGCGAGGATCCGCCGGTCGCCGTAGACCTGATACCACTGCCACGGGCCCCAGACCACCATGCCGCCCCACCAGGTGCTGTTGAAGGCGTCGAAGAACGGGCCGGGCGTCACGTTGGGGCAGTTCCCGTCACGCGACTGGCCGTCGATAATGTCCCATTGCCAGCGCTCGAAGAGGCTCTGTGAGTCGAACAGATACGCCGCCGATCGGAATTCCGTCTCAACGTCCTGCGTCCAGCCCTTCTTCTCCCGCGTGGGATCGTTGGGGATGCCCGTGACATAGTTCATGAACGTGCGGATCACGGCGCCATGGAGCCAGTTCAACACGTCGTCGGAAGAGCGAAAGACCCCGGCCGTCTGAAGATCGGCATTCACCTGGCAACCGACCAGGTCGTCGAGTGTCGGCGGTTGCGTCGTGCCTTTGATCTCGATGGACGAGATGGCATTGTAGTTGAAGCGAGGGACGTACTGCTCAACACCCTCGCCGGCCAGGATGAAGTGGTTGGAGTAGCCGTGGGGCCGCACGATGATGGTGACCTCGGTGCCCGCCGGTCCCGACGTTCGGAACTGCACCCAGCCCTGGAACTCGCGGCCAAACTCATAGACCCAACCGCCCGTCCTGGCGTTCTGGCTCAGTCGTTGCGGTTTGATCGTTTCGATCACCCGCGTCGGCGGTTCCTTCTGGCAGACCAACTTGCCCGCGGGACCTTTCACCGGTGCGGCGGGCTGCCATGCCGAGTCGGCGTAGCCGGGGCGGTCCCAGCCGGGCATCGACTTGCGCAGGTCGATGTGTTCTATCGCCACCCAATTCTTGGTGATCGGCCCGAAACTCCACTTCCAGCTTCCATCGGATCCGAGCACTTGCGTGCTGCCGTCGGTGAACTCCAACTCGATGTCCAGCAGCAGCTTCGGCTTGTCGACATAGGGAAGTTTCTCGAACCGGTGGACCCAGGGGTCTTTCTCCAGGGCATACCAACCGTCGCCAAGGATCACCCCGATCGCCTTCCGGCCTGGCGCGGCGAAACGATCGGTTACGTCCAGCGCCAAATACGGCGCGCGGACGTGGTAGCAGGTGTTGCCCGGCGACAGCACCCAATCGCTCGCCTTCTTGCCGTCGATGTACAACTCCGACCAGCCCAGACCGCTGAAAAATGCGGTCGCACGGCGGACCGGCTTCGACACTTCGATTTCCTTCCGCAGATAAACGGCGGCGTGATTGGGGTCTTCGCTGGCCCCGATCCACTGGCCTTTCCAATCCGACGGTTGGAGCTTGCCCATGACGAACCGGGCGGGTTGGCTCCAGGCCGTCGGTGCCCCATCTTTGTCCCAGAGCATGACTTTCCAGAAGTTGACTGTTCCGGAGCCGAGTGCCTGGCCGTTGTATTCGACTGCGACCGACTGATCCGACTGGACCTTGCCGCTATCCCAGAGCGTGCGTTGATTGGCATCGAGTTCGGCCCGGCTCCTGGCGACCAGCACTTGGTAGGCCGTCTGCTTCTGCCCGC
>JBEKCP010000018.1:0-24559 GCA_050014815.1 Thermoguttaceae bacterium
CACGGCGGTCGTGACGGCGCGATACTGAACCAGGTAAATGTGGTGAATGCAAAATTCACCACGTGGGACGAGAACATGCAGCTTACATCGAGAGAGCGCGTACTGACGGCCCTGGACCACGAGGAGCCGGACCGCGTGCCGCTGTTCATCGGCACCTCCGGCGCCACGACGGTGCTCGGGCCCGGCTACGAGCGGCTCAGGACGCACTTGGGCGTGCGCGGCGGGCCGCTCCGCTGGCTCTCGAAGCCGCTGCAATATACATTGATGGATGAGGAGGTCCTGGTTCGCCTGGGCAGCGACGGCCGCCCGGTCGGTCCCGGCCCGGCGGAGTCCGCGTTGCGCAGGGAAATCTCGGAGGACTGTACGATCGACGAATGGGGCATCACCTGGCGGCGCGCCCCGGACAGCATTTACTTCGAGATGGCCGGCGCCCCGCTCCGCGGCGCCACCATCGACGACATCGAGCGATACCCCTGGCCAAACCTGACCGCGCCTTCCCGATTCGCCGGGCTGGCCGAGCGGGCCAAGGCGATTCAGGCGGCCGGCTATGCCGCGGTGCTGGCGACCGGCGTCATCCTGTTCGAGAGGGCTTACATGTTGCGTGGAATCGACGCACTGCTGATGGACATGGCCGCCGACGAGGACTTCTTTACCGCCTTGTTGGTGAAACTGAAGAGCCTGGCGATCCCGTATCTCCGCACGCTCCTGTCGCACGTCGGCCCTTATGTGGACGTGCTCGTCACCGGCGACGACCTCGGGATGACCGCCGGCCCGATGATGTCGCCGCGAGCCTATCGCCGGCTGATCAAGCCGCACCACGCCGAGCTGCTCTCTGCGATCAAGGAGCACGCGCGGGGCAAGATATTTTTCCACTCGTGCGGGAACATCCATGCGCTCCTGGGCGACCTGGCCGACGTCGGCGTGGACCTGATCAATCCGGTGCAGGTTTCCGCGGGCGAGATGGGCGATACCGCCGGGCTCAAACGGCAGTTCGGCGACCGGCTGAGTTTCTGCGGCGCGATCGACACCCAATGGGTCATGCCTCGCGGCACGCCCGACGACGTGCGGCGGGAGGTGCGGCGGCGGATCGCCGACCTGGCGCCGGGCGGCGGCTACGCGGCCGCGGCCGTCCACTGTATTCAACCCGACGTGCCGCCGGAGAACATCGTCGCCATGTGCGAAGAAGTGGCCGTCGCGGGACGGTATCCGCTTCGGGTATGAGAGCATGAAGACGCATTTAGGCGGGGAATATGGTTGAAATGAAAATCGTTGCCTTCGGCGAGCTTCTGTTGCGGCTGGACACCCGCGGCTTCGAGCGGTTCGTGCAGGCCGAGGCCTTCGCGGCGCGCTACACCGGCGGCGAGGCCAACGTGGCGGTCGCCCTGGCCCAGTGGGGCGCCCAGACGTTCGCCGTCTCGAAGGTCCCTGCTCACGAGATCGGCCAGGCATGCGTCAACTAACCTGATCGACAGGAATCATGCTATGGCAACAAAGCAAGAGGTCTTGGCGTCCCTTCGGCAGAGCGGCGTCGTGGCGGTGATCCGCACCGAAACCCCCGAGGACCTGGTGGCCGTATCGCGGGCCTTGCGCGGCGGCGGCGTCAAGTTCATCGAAATCACCATGACCGTTCCGGGCGCTTTGGAGATCATCCGGGATGCGGCCGCCCAGTTGCGCGGCGCGGACGTATTCATCGGCGCGGGCACGGTCCTCGACGCGCCCACTGCGCGCGCGGCCATCATCGCCGGCGCGCAGTTCATTGTCGGGCCGGCCTTCGACGTGGAAATGGTGAAGCTCTGCAATTCCTACGGCGTCGTCGTCATGCCGGGGGCCTTCACCCCTCATGAAGTCTTCCAGGCGTGGAAGGGCGGGGCCGACGTCGTCAAGGTCTTTCCCGCCGACATCGGGGGGCCGGATTATCTCAAGACCATCAAGGAGCCGCTGCCCCAGGTCGAGCTCCTGCCCACCAAGGGCATTGACTTCGACACGGCGGCCCTTTATATCAAGGCCGGCGCGATCGCGGTGGGCACCGGCAGTTGCCTGGTGAACAAGGCCCTGATCGCGGCCAAGGACCATGCCCGCATCATGCAGAATGCGGACCGATTCACCAGGATCGTTCGCGAAGCCAAAGGAGAAGCAAGGTGAAACAGGTCAAGTCCGACAAGAAAGTGGTGCTGTTCGGCGAATTGATGATGCGCCTCTCCACCAAGCGGCACGAGCGCCTGGTCCAGGCGAGGGAGTTCGACGTGCTCTACAGCGGCGCGGAAGCGAATGTGGGGGCCAACCTGGCCGGCTACGGCGTTCAGAGCTGCCTCGTCTCCAGCGTCCCCGACAATGCGGTCGGACAGGCCTGCCTGGCGTACATGCGCCAATTCCGGCTGGACCTCGATCACGTCAAGACCAACGGGTTTCGGTTGGGCATCTATTTCGTGGAGACCGGCGCGGCGCAGCGGCCCTCCACCTTCCTGTACAACCGAAAGGGCAGCTCGATCACCGAGCTGCGCCCCGGCGATTTCAACTGGGACGAGATCTTCGAGGGCAAGCACTGGTTCCACTTTACCGGGATTACTCCCGCCCTGGACGACAGCGTCGCGGAGATCACGAAGGAAGCCTGCCTTGCGGCCAGGAGGAAGGGCGTGACGGTCAGTTGCGACCTGAACTTCCGCCGAAAACTCTGGTCCCGGGAGAAGGCCCGAAAAGTCATGACTGAATTGATGGAATACGTGGACGTCTTGTTCACCAACGAAGAAGAGGCGGCTAGCGTTTTCGGGATCGAGGCGCGGGAAAGCGACGTGCGGGCCGGGCAAATCAGCCAGCACGGCTACCGCGACGTGGCGGCGCAACTCCATGAGAGGTTCAATCTGAAATACGCGTCGATTACCCTGCGCGAAAGCCGCTCGGCCACGGCGAACAACTGGTCCGGCATGCTCTACGACGGGAAGAAGTTCTACACCAGCCGCACGTACCAGATCGACTACATCGTCGACCGCGTCGGCGGGGGCGACGCCTATGCGGCCGGGATCATCTACGGGCTGTTGACCGCGCAGGACCTCCAGGAAACCGTCGAGTTCGCCGCGGCCGCGTCCTGCCTGAAACACAGCATCCACGGCGATTTCAACCTGGTCTCCTTCGACGAAGTGCTCGCCTTGATGGGCGGCGATGCCTCGGGAAGGGTCCAACGATGACCGTCGCGAGAGGCCGATAAGCGTCAAACGCGAATACTAACCCGACAACGGAACTCGAACTTCAGCAAGGAGAGATCGTGAGAATCATTCGTTTTCTGGATGCCAATGAAGTCGTTCGCTACGGTGCGCAGCAGCCCGACGGCTCGGCGACGCTCATCGAAGGCGACCTTTTCGGCCGCTACGAGGCGACTCGCCGGCCGGCGGACGTGCGGAGGCTCTTGGCGCCCGTCGCGCCCGCCAACATCCTGTGCATCGGCTTGAACTATCGGCGCCATGCCGCGGAGGGGAACGTGCCGGTCCCGCAGCACCCCGTGCTGTTTATGAAGAGCACTACCGCCGTGCAGGACCCGGGCGGGCCGATCGTCCTGCCCACGCACCTCGCCAGCCGGGAAGTGGATTACGAGTGCGAGCTGGCGGTGGTCATCGGGCGGCGGTGCAAGAATGTCGCCCGGGCCGAGGCGCTGAGTTGCGTGCTGGGCTACACCGCGGCCAACGACGTCAGCGCCCGCGACTGGCAGACCCGCTGGGGCGGCAGCCAGTGGTGCCGCGGCAAGACCTTCGACACGTTCGCGCCCATGGGCCCCTGCCTGGTCACTCCCGACGAGATTCCCAACCCCAACGCGCTCCAGATCAAGACAATCCTGAACGGCCAGGTCATGCAGGACTGGAACACCAGCGACATGATCTTCGACGTGCCGGCCTTGATCGAGTTCCTGAGCGGCAGCACCACGCTGCTGCCCGGCACCGTGATCCTGACGGGAACGCCGCACGGCGTCGGGATGGCCCGCAAGCCGCCCGTCTGGCTGAAGCCGGGCGACACGGTGAGCATCGAACTCGAGAAGGTGGGCACGTTGACCAACCCGGTTGTCGCGGAGGAGGGCGCGTAGCGTGACGAAACGGAATGCGGCAATGACGAAGATTCCGGCCGAGCTCAAGAAGGCGGCCCTGCTGCGTCTCTACGAAAAAATGGTGCTCCTGCGGCGGTTCGAATCGACGGCCCAGGAACTCTACCGCGCGGGCCGCTGGCCGGGGTTCATCCACTTGTACATCGGCGAGGAGGCCACGGCGGTCGGCGTCTGCGCCCATCTTCGCAACGACGACTGGATCACCAGCACGCACCGCGGCCACGGTCACGTGCTGGCCAAGGGCGTACCGCCCGGGGTGGTGATGGCGGAGCTTCTCGGCAAGACGACGGGCTGTAGCGGCGGCCGGGGCGGCAGCATGCACATGTATTGCCCCTCCGTCGGCCTCTTCGGAACGACGGGGATCGTGGCCAGCGGCATTCCCTCGGCCGTGGGCACGGCACTGAGCGCCAAGGTCCGCGGGACCGACCAGGTGGCCGCGGCGTTTTTCGGCGACGGCGCGACCAATCACGCCGGGTTCCTGGAATCCATCAATTTCGCCGCCGTGCAAAAGCTCCCGGTCCTTTTCGTCTGCGAGAACAACCTGTACGCCACGCAGACGGCCCTGACCAAGGCCACGGCCAACGTGAGCATTTCGAGCAAGGCCGCCGCCTTCGGCTGCGCCGGGGTAACGGTCGACGGCAACGACGTGCTGGAGGTGTGGAAGGCGACCCGCGAGGCCGTGGCGCGGGCTCGCGCCGGCGAGGGGCCGACCCTCATCGAGTCGCTGACCTACCGCTGGTGCGGGCATCACGAAGGCGATCCGCCTTGCGGCGGCTATCGAAGCGAGGAGGAGCTCAACGCCTGGAAGCGGCGTTGCCCGATCGCCGGCTTTCGGAGGCTGCTGGTTGACGAGGCGCGAGTGGCGTCGGCGGCGGAGTTGGCCGAGATCGACCGCCGCGTCGAGGAGGAGATCAAGGAGGCGATCCGCTTCAGCGAGGCTTCGCCCGACCCCGATCCGGCGAGGCTCTTCGACCACGTTTACGCCGAGCCGCTCAATCCGCCCATGCCCGCCCCGCCGCCGGCCGGGGACTGTCCCCATTTTCGGGCAGGAGCGGATACGAGGCAAGATATGGGCGATGTCAGCCCGAAAATGGGACTGTCCCCTTTGCCCGCGAAGGAAACCGTGCAAAAGGGCTGGCTGGATGCCGTGCGCGACGGCATTGCCGAGGAGATGCGCCGCGATCCGAACATCATTTATCTCGGCGAGGGGATCGCCGAGCGCGGCGGCTGCTTCGGGCACAGCAAAGACCTGTGGAAGGAATTCGGCGGCCGCCGGGTCATCGACACGCCGATCTGCGAGTTGGCCTTTACCGGCGCGGCCACCGGCGCGGCGGCAACCGGTTGCCGGGCGGTGGCCGACCTGATGTTCGCCGACTTCATGTTCGACGCCGCCACCCAGATCGTCCACATGGCCGGCAAGCTGCGCTACATGAGCAATGGCCAGGTCGGCGTGCCGCTCCTGGTGCGTGCGCCGATGGGCATGATCAAGTGCGCTGCGGCACACCACAGCGGCGCCTATTATCCGGCCTTCGGCCACTGCCCGGGGCTCATCGTGGTCGTGCCCTCCAACCCGGCCGACGCCAAGGGCCTGGTCAAGACCGCCCTTCGCGCGGGCGACCCCGTGCTCTTCCTCGAACACAAGGCCCTGTTCAGCTCGAAGGGCCAGGTCCCCGTCGGCGAGCACCTCGTGCCCTTCGGGCAGGCCGCCGTCGCATTGCCGGGCACGGACCTGACCATTGCCACCTGCGGCCTGCACGTGCGGACGTGCCTGGAGGCGGCCGCGGAGCTTCAGAAGAAGGGCGTCTCTTGCGAGGTGATCGACCTGCGGACCATTGTGCCCTTGGACGTGGATACCGTCGCCGCCAGCCTGCACAAGACCGGGCGCCTGCTGGTCGTGGACGAGGCGTGGTCGATGTTCGGCGTCGGCGCGGAACTGGCGGCCGCGATGATGGAGTGCGCCTTCGACGACCTCGACGCCCCCGTGGCGCGATTGCACACCCAGCGCGTGCCGTTCCCTTTCAGTCCCGCGCTGGACAACGAGGTCGCCGTAACCGTGCCGAAGGTCGTTGCGGCGGTCGAATCGCTATTGGCCGGCCGGGCGCCGCCGCCCAGGCATCCCACGGGCCGGCCCGGCCAGGAGGGAAAAAGGGGACAGTCCCCATTTGCCGGAACGGCCCGCAGGGTGCTTCGCACAAATGGGGACTGTCCCCTTTTTCCGCCGGCAGCGCCGCCGCCGGCTCGGCCGAGCGAGCCGGAACGCAGCATAGGGGCATCCGCGCCGATCATCGCGCCGGACGGCGCGGTGCCCATCGTCATGCCCAACATGGACCTGACGATCGAAGAGGCGAAGATCGTCCGCTGGACAAAGGCGGTCGGCGAGGCCGTGCGCGCGGGCGAGATCATTCTCGAAGTCGAAACCGACAAAGCGGTGGTCGACGTTGAAGCCCCGGCCGACGGCCTCCTTGCGAGAATCGTCGCCAACGAAGGGGATGTCGTTCCGCTGGGCCGCCCGGTGGGATTCATTCAGCCGAATTAGGGAAGAAGGACGCCCAATGAACGCCGAAGCAGGCCCCGCACGCGTGCCCGTCAAGGACTTGGAAGACTTCTGCACGTCGGCCATGCAGCGGGGGGGCATGAACGAGACCGATGCGCGGGTGACCGCCGACGCGCTGGTGACAACCGACACCTGGGGCACCCACACGCATGGGGCCAAGCAACTCCGGCGGTTGATGAAGAATTTCCGGGACGGGCACATGGATGTCGCCGCGCATGCGGAATTGCTCGGCGAAGGGCCCGGCTGGGCGCGTTTCGACGGGCATCACAGCATGCCCATGCCGACCTCCGTCTTGGCCATGCAGACCGCGGTCGAGAAAGCCGGGCGGACCGGGATCGCCGTCAGCACGGTCCTCAACAGCGGTCACTACGGCGCGGCCGGCTACTACGCCTGGCTGGCCGCGCGCCAGGACATGATCGGCCTGAGTTTCACCAACGTCGATCCGGGCGTGGCCGTCCCCGGCTCGCGGGGACCGGTGCTGGGCACCAACCCCATCGCCTATGCCGTTCCCGCCGGCCGGGAGCGCCCTGTCATGCTGGACATCGCCACGAGCGTCGTCGCCGCCGGCAAGGTTTACGCCCAACGCGACCTCGGCAAGCCCCTTCCGGAAGGCTGGGTCGTGGACGGCGACGGACTGCCCACGACGAATCCCAATCTGTATCCCAACATCGGCGCCCTGATGCCGATGGCCGGACACAAGGGTTACGGCATCGCCTTGCTCGTCGAGATCCTGACGGGCGTGCTGGGCGGGGGGGCCTTCGGACGGGACGTGACGAGTTGGGTCATCGGATCGTTGCCCGTCAATCAATCGCACGCCTTCATCGCGATCGACGTTGCCGCATTCGAGCCGGTCGCCGAGTTCAAGCAGCGGATGGATACCCTGATCCGCCAGATCAGGGATGCGCCCAAAGCCCGCGGCGCCGACCGGATCTATCTGCCCGGGGAGAAGGAATGGGAGCACCGGGAGGAATCGCTGGCCCGGGGATTGGACCTTCCGCAGGACGTCCGCGCCAGCCTGCGGGGCCTGGCCGATGATCTGGGCATGAAGACGGGATGGATGTGATAGGCAAACTCACCCTCAAGGTCTGGTGACAGACAGTTAGGAAGGCACGCATGAAACTCAACAACCGCGCGAACCAAGACAGGTTCATCGGGAGCACCGAACGAATGAAATCCGGCTGGGCGTCACGCATCACCAACCTGTGCACCTGCGTCATCCTGGCTGCGGGTTGCAGTGGAACGGCTGTCGCCGCCGACGATAATGCCGCCGGACCCCTTGCGGGAACATCCGGCCCGCAAACCAGGGAGAACACCCCGGCCGCGTTGCCATTTGCTTGGGAAGCGACCACGCGGCCGCATCCCTGGCTGGAGAACTGCGATTATCCGATGCGGCAGGTGGTCGTTGATGGCGAGGTGTGGATCATCCACGTTCCCAACAGCGATGTCTACAAGGCGCGATGCCAGATACGTCGCTACAAGGGGCCGGACCTGGAGCATCTGGTGCGCCAACCGGACGGCCTGGCCGCCGACATGTCGGGCGCCTCCGCCTTTATCTGCGGTCTGTGGTGGGACGAGCCGACCCGGACATTGTATGGCCTGATCCACGGCGAGTACGACCACAACAAGCAGCAAGGCTGGTGCAGCAAGAAGACGCGGCTGGCCATCAGCAAGGACCTGGGCCTGACGTGGACGCTGGTCGGAGACATCCTCACCCGCGCGCTGCCGAACGTGAAGGACTATTCGGGGTCCTTCTTCGAGGCCGGCCCCGCCGATTTCGACTTCTACACCGACGCCAAGGGCGGTTACTTTTATCTGACCTGCTGGAACTCGTTCGCACCCAAGCATGGCAAGCTGAACGGTTTCACGATGTACAGCGAAGTCGCCCGCTCGGCCATCGCCGACAAGATGGCGCCGGGCAAGTGGTTCAAGTTCCGTGACGGCGGCTGGACCGAGCCGGGCCTGGGCGGAAAGGCATCGCGCGTGGGATTCAGCCGGCGCGGCATCTACGGCGGCACCATCTACAGCACCGATCTGAAACTGTATCTGCGCATCGGCATTCATGCTGGCGTCAAGGATAATCGGGGAATGCCCGGCATGGGTTTCGAAGACCGCTGCGTCTGCATCTCGACCTGCACCGATCTGGCCAAGCAGGATTGGTCGCCCATGGCGAAACTGCTGGATGAACCGCGCAACCCGCTGTTCGGCATCACCTTGAGCGATGCCAAGGGGATCGACCCGGTTTCCTGCGGTCGGACGCTGCGCGTCTACAACTACTGGCAGAATGCCGGCAAGGGCAGGGTCCTGGAGATCGCCCTGAAGGACGGCAGTACGCCCTGCCGGTACTTCCCGCCGCACGATTCCTACGACTACGAGGCGCACCCCGAATCGGGCGACCGCATCGAAAGCCGGAAGACACGGATCGTCGGATCGGCCGATGCAGCCACGCGGTATGACGGCTCTGAATGGACCGTCGAGAAGGGCGCACACTACTATCAGGGGCAGGCAAATACCGCGGCCAAGCCGGGCCAGAGCGTACAGCTCGTGTTCCAAGGACCCGACATCTACTGGCGGGCCGCCGCCGGCAGCGATGCGGGCAAGGCGGATGTGTTCATCGACGACGTCCTGGAACGGACCGTCGATTGCTTCTTCGCCGAGTGCGCGTTACCCTACCAATTCGCCTTCATCAAGACGGGCCTGGACCCCAAGCGGGCCCACACCATTAAGATCGTGGTCCGCGGCGATAAGAATCCCGCTTCTTCCGGGACGACGATCCGGCACATCGCGTTCGAGCACGCCGCGGAGCGTTGAGGACGAAGAATCGAATGGGTTGCCGAGAGAGCAAAATGAGTGTGACAAGCAAAGAGCGGTTCGCCCGCATCCTCGCGCACCAGCCCGTGGACCGCGTGGGCCTGTTCGAGGTGTTCTGGCAGGAAACGGCCCGGAACTGGGCGGCCCAGGGCCATTTCGAGAAACCCGAGCTGATCAGCGATCATTTCGGACTGGATGTGCGGCGGACCGGAGGGGAAATCACCCCCGGCGACTACCGCACCGTGAACCTGGTGGCCGACCTCGACGCGCGGGAAGAACTGGTCGAGGAGACCCGGACGACCAGGCTCGTGCGCGACGGCAACGGCGCGATCCTCCGCTGGTCCAAGAGCGGCTCCGGCGCTCCGGAGCACGTGGGATTCTCCGTCGAGGACCGTCATGGCTGGGAGGACCGCATCCGGCCCCACCTGCTCGACCAGCGGACCTATGAGCGCCGCGTCAAGTTCGACGCCTACCGGGACCTGCGGGCGAAGTGCCGCACGGACCAGCGGTTCATGACCTGCGCCGTCGTGGGCGCATTCGACTGCATGTCGCCCATGTGCGGGCACGAGAACCTGCTGACGGGCATGGCGTCGGATCCCGAGTGGGTGCGCGACATGGCCGACACGTATGCGACAGTCACCATCCGTTTGCTGGAAGCCCTCTTCCAGCGCGAAGGCCTGCCCGACGGACTCTGGGTCTGGGACGATCTCGGATACAAACACAAGCCGTTCATGTCCGCTGCCATGTACCGCGAGCTCGTCTATCCCGCGCACCGGAAGCTCTTCGACTTCGCCCACGGCTGCAAGCTCCCCGTGGTCCTGCACTGCGACGGTTTCGTCGAGGCGCTGATTCCTTCTCTCATCGAGGCCGGCATCGACTGCCTGCAACCGATCGAGACCAAGGCGGGGATGGACCTGGTGAAACTGAAACGGCGATACGGCGAGCGCATCGCCCTGATCGGCGGCATGGACGCCCGCGTGCTCGAGACCAACGATCTTGCGGCCGTGCGACGCGAACTGGAGTCGAAGTTGCCCGCGGCCATGGCCGGCAGCGGCTATGTCCTGCAGGTCGACCATAGCGTTTCCAGTCTCGTGGAGTACGGGACTTACCGGTATTTCGTCGAGCACGGACTGGAAATCGGAAGGTATACATAACCACTATCACGACATTACGCGAACGAGTCTCGACGGCAATCAAAGACCGACCCGGCGCGGCGGCAGTTGTGTACCGGCGCGCGAAATAACAGAAGCAATACTGACCGAGGAGGCCGGGTTCCATGATGCCTATTCGACGCACAGGATCGGAAGACGAGCCTTCGGCCGTCCGGCAGGCCGCATCGCCGCGGGCGCGGCGCGCGATGGCTGCGCGCGGCCTCGATGCGGCCGCCCTGCGCGGCAGCGGCCCCGGCGGACGGATCGTCGAGGCCGACGTCCTGCAACACCAGCCCGCGGCCGCGCAGGCTCCGGCCGGCGGCCGCCAGGTCTCGATCAGTTCCATGCGATTGGCTATTGCGAAGCGGACCGCCGAGAGCTTCGCCACCATCCCGCACTTCTACCTCCGGGCGGAAGTCGATGCGACCGCGCTGGTCGCCTTGCGGGCACAGCTTCTCGAAGAGGTGCAGCGGCAACACGGCGTGCGGCTCACGCTGACCGATTTCCTCCTCGGCGCCATGGCGCTGGGCCTGGCCGACTGCCCCTTTGCCAATCGCATTTGGCGCGACCAGGGGCTCCTGGAGTTTCCGACCGCCGACCTGGCGGTGCAAGTCGCGGTCGAAGACGGCCTGCTGGCGCCCGTGATCCGCTGTGCGGACCGCCTCGGACTGCCGGGCCTGGCCAAGGAGCGGTCGCGGTTGATCGCCGGTTGCCGATCGGGTAAACTGCCGGCCGACGCGATGGGAGGCGCGGCCTGTTCGCTGAGCAACCTTGGCGACACCCGCGTGGACGAGTTTGCGGCCGTCATCATGCCGCCGCAGAGCAGCATCCTGGCGGTCGGCCGCGCGGCGCCCCGGCCGCTGGCCGTCGACGGGCGACTTTGCGTGCGGACCACCTTGCGGATTTGCCTGTCCGCCGACCACCGCGTCATGGACGGCATGGCCGCCGGCCGTTTTTTGAGCCGGATCGTCGAGTACCTGGAGAATCCCACGCTGCAACTTTGGGCCGCGATGCGGCAGGCGTGAAACCATTTACCCGTGCAACGGAGCCCCAAGATGAATGCCACCGGAAAACTTGCCGGAAGAAAGGCCCTGATTACCGGCGCGGGGACGGGCATCGGGCGCGAAATCGCGCTGGAGTTCGCCCGGCAGGGGGCCGACGTGGCCCTGCACTACGCCCACAGCGGCGCGGGCGCCCGGACTGCGCTGGCGGAGATCCAGGCGATGGGCCGCCGTGGTGCGGCCTTTCCCGCGAACTTCGACGACGTCGACGACGTGGTGAAGCTTGCCGATCGCGCCGTCGAATTCCTCGGGCAAATCGACTGTCTGGTCAACAACGCCGGCATCACGATGAACAGGCCGTTTCTCAAGGTGACCCGCGAGCAGTTCGACTTGCTCTATCACGTCAACATGCGAGCCCAGTTCTTCTTGACGCAGCGGATCGTCAAGGACATGCTCGAACACGGCGGCGGCGCGATCTGCAACCTCACGTCGATCCACGGTCTCCAGGGCGCGCCGGAACACTCCCTGTATGCCGGGACCAAAGGGGCGATCATCGCCTATACGCGCGTCCTGGGCGTCGAGCTGGCCCACCGCGGCATTCGCGTCAATGCCATCGCCCCCGGCTGGATCATGGTCGAGAACCACGCCAAGGCGTTCGCGCACTATAGCGAAGAGGCTGCGCGGGAATCCGCGAAGAACGCCGTTCCCGCCGGCCGCCCCGGGACCCCGCTGGACATCGCCAGGCTGGCCGTCTTCCTCTGCTCGGACGACGCCGATTACATCATCGGACAGACGCTCGTGGCCGACGGCGGCACAACGTCGCTCATGTCGCTGATCTCCGATTTCCGCAACGAATCCACGGCCCGTTTCGGCACGGGCTATGTCCCTGGAGTCTAGTACCATGGATTTGACAACGATCTTGGGCGCTTTGGTAGTCGCGGCCGCGGGCCTGGTCATGGGCAGCGGGGCCTGGCCGTACAAACTCATGCGAAAGTTCCAGTTCGAGCACTGGTGGTTCGTTGGAATGCTCGTCGGGTTGGTCGTGATGCCTTGGACGATTGTTCTGCTGGGCTGCCCGGATGCCTTCCAGGCGCTGTCGAGCGTGCCGGTTTCCGCGATCGTCCTGGGAAACCTCTTCTCGCTCGGCTGGGGTGTCGCCAACGTGCTCTGCGGCTTGTGCTATGTCCGCATCGGCGTGGCGCTGACCGGGGCCATTCTCGCCGGGCTGGGCGTATCGGTCGGAGCAATCGTGCCGCTGGTCTTCAAGGGGTCGGGGCTGTTCCGCGACGCCGCGGATCTCGGATCGCCCGCCGGAATCGCCGTCCTCGCCGGCGTCGGCGTGATGCTCGTCGGGGTCGTCGTGGCGTCGATCGCGGGTTTCGGCCGCGACCGCGCTTTGCAGAAATCCCGGGCAATCGGCGGCGGCTTTCTGGGCGGGTTGATCATGACGGTCGTCGCCGGCGTGCTGTCGTCCTTCATGGCGTTCGTGTTTGTCTACAGCCAGGGCCCCATCGTCGCACAGTTCAGTCGCGTCGCGCCCGAACAGACCATCCAGGTCGCGATCGAAGGACGCGAAGAACTCTCCGGCGACCGCCGTGTCGGCGGCAACGGCGCCATCGCAATCGGCAGTCTCGGGTCGGTCCAGGTCGGCGGGATCAGTGCCGCCGCGGCGGCCGAGCGGATCAAGGAACGCCTCGCGGAACACCGATTGGGCGGTCCGCCGAGCGTCCGCGTCGAGACAGGGAGCATCCCTGCCACGTTCGCGGTGTTTGCCGTCGGATTGCTGGCCGGGGCGCTGGTGAACGTGGGCTATGCCGCGTACCTCCTCACGCGGAACCAATCGTGGAACGTCTTCGCCGAAAGCGGGCGAGAGCTCGTCCTGGCCATCGTCATCGGCGTGAACTTCAGCCTGGCTGTCGCGCTGATGGGCAAGGGCATGTTGCTCTTGGGCGCCCTGGGGGCGTCGATCGGCTTCGGCATCCAACAGGCCATGCAGATGACCGGCGCCCAGGCGCTCGGGTTCGTCAGCGGAGAATGGCGCGGCGTCGAGGGAAAGCCGCGAGTGCAGATGTACGTGGCGATCGCGATCCTCATCGCGGCCGCCAGCATCCTCGCCTACGGCAACACGCTGGCCAAGAGCTAGATTCCCATGAAACGTAACCTGATGGAAACGCTTCGCGGCATCGGCAAACCAACGGATCTCTGCCTCGCGCCGGACGGGAGCTCGATCCTGGTCCTGCCGCACGGCGGGCGGATCCTCGGGCTGTTCGCCCCGGGCAGCGAGGAGAACTTTCTCTGGACCCATCCCGCGCTGGCGTCGCCGGCCACCGCCCGGGAGTTCTATGCCGGCGACCAGTGGCACAATTCCGGCGGCGACCGCACCTGGCTGGCGCCCGAAGTGGACTTCTTCCTCCCCAACTTCCCCGCGCTGGACAAGTATCGGCAACCGCGACAGCTCGACCCGGGCAACTACCAACTGGACGCCAGCGGCGCGGAGTTGAGGTTGACCAGCCGGCTCGAACACGTCCTGTCGCGATCGCGGCAGAAGGTCGAGCTGGAGATCTCGAAATCGGTCGGCCCGGCCGCAAACCCGCTGCGCTACGAAACCGGCGTCGACCTTGCCGGCATCGACTACGCCGGCTACACGCTCCGCAGCTCGTTGCGATGGCTCGGCGGCGACGGCGCAAGTTCGGCCGTGGGGCTTTGGAATCTCCTCCAGATGCCGCACGGCGGAGAACTCCTGGTCCCTACCCACGTCGCGACCCGGCCGAAAGTCTGCTTTGGAACCCTTGTCGGGGACGACATCGCCGTCGGCGAGCGATTGGTCCGCTACCGGATGCGGGCCTCCGGCGAACAGAAGATCGCCGTCCGCGCCGTGGCGGTCACCGGCCGGGCGGGCTACCGCTACCGGGCCCGCGACGGGCGCTGGGCCCTGGTCGTTCGCAACTTCTTCGTCGACCCGTCCGGCCAGTACGTGGACGTCCCCTGGAGCGACGCGGCGGACCTCGGCTACGCCGTGCAAGCCTGCAACGTGAACAGCGGCCTGGGCCGCTTCAGCGAGCTGGAATACCACGCGCCGGCCATCGGCCCGAGTTTGGGCCGCCTCGCGGCGGACGATGTGTCGCAGGTCTGGGCGTTCCGCGGAACGCGCGAGCAGATCGCCGCCGTCAGCGGCAACCTCTTGACCGCGGATTGGTGACCCAACTGCAGGTCCCGCTTGCCGAGCGGGACTTCACGAAGCAGCGAAACGGGGTCTCGCTCGGGCCTGTAGGTCCCGCTTGCCGAGCGGGACTTCACGAAGCAGCGAAACGGGGTCTCGCTCGGGCTGTAGGTCCCGCTTGCCGAGCGGGACTTCGCGAAGCAGCGAAACGGGGTCTCGCTCGGCAAGCGAGACCTACTCAGGGGCAGTTCCGCTCGAGGCGAATCGTCGTGGGCCGCTCTTTGGGCAACTCGACGCCCAACGCGGCGGCGCGGAACTCGTTCTCCGCAATCCAGAGGCCGCCTTTCGGGGCGTCGGCGATGCGCAGGAAGGTGGTTGCGCCGGGCAAGGCGCGGCAGTGGCGGACCACGCCGTCGCCCACGCCCTCGATTTCGACGGCCGCGGCCGGTCCGGAAGGCAGCCCCTGCCGGGCCGCGACGCCGTCCATTTCCAACCGGCCCACGTCACGCAGACGGATCGCGGCCTGCCACTTCGGCTCGGTCTGCCGCTGGTCCCAGGAGATCTCGACGTTGCGGAGCGTCAGCCGCTCCGCGCCGCTGATCTGCAGGGCGTCGGTTGTCCGCTTGTCCGGCCGGCCTTCGGCCTCCATGCGGAGTCGCACGTTATCGAGGGTGACGTCGCAGATTCTCGGCCCGCCGGGCAAAGCGGCGAGCCGGCTCGTGCCCTGGCAGCGGGCGGAGATGTTGCGGAAGACCAGGCCCTCGATGGTGGCGGTGGGCGATTCCGGCAGCCGCTTCGACACCACGACCGAGATTGCCTCGCCGCTGCCCCACCAGAAATAGTCCTTGCGATTGCATTCGAGGGTGATGTCGGAAAAGACGACGTCGCTTGTCCGGCCGCCGTCGCGGAGATCCACGCAAAGCCCCCGGTTTGCGTTTCGCACCACGCAGTGGTGGAACCGGATCGCGCGGAAACCGCCGTGGCTGTCGCTGCCGAGCTTTAGCGCGGCGGAGGTCGACGTGCAGATGCAGTCCGAGACGATGATGTTCTCGCAGGGAATGGCCGGTCCGGGGAAGAGCCCGCTCTTCAGGCAGATGGCGTCGTCGCCCGTCTCGACGGTGCAGCCGGAGACGCTGGCGTTGCGGCAACTGACCAGATCGATGCCGTCGGAGTTGGTGGCTTTCTCGAGGTTGTTGGCCACGTAGAGGCCATGAATGCGGACGTTTTCGCACCCGCGGGCCGTCAGGCTCCAGCCCGGCGAGTTCAACAGTCGCACCCCTTCGACCAGCACATGTCGGCAGCCGGTCAGGTAGATGAGGCACACGAAGGGCGGGACGCGGTACCAGCGTTTGATCGGCAGTCCGGCGCGCCGCGCGATCGCGATCTCCTCGGTGATCAGCGGATCGGAGTGTTTGAAGTTCTCGTAGGTGTACTCGGCCTGGCCGTCGATCGTGCCGCGGCCGCACACGCTGACGCCGGTGGCGCCGTCGGCCGCGATGAGGATCGGGAAGAGCCGCGTTGCCGGGTTGTCGCCGAACTGCTTGTAGTCGGCCGGATCGCGGCTGGCCAGGAGCGTGGCGCCCGCGTCGAGCTGCAGCGTCACGTTGCTCTTCAGATGCACGGTGCCGCTGGTGTACTGGCCGGGCGGGAAGGAGACGGTGCCGCCGCCGGCGGCCTCGGCGGCGTCGATCGCCCGCTGAATGGCGGCGGTGGCCTTTTCCTCCCGCTTTCCCGCGGCCCCGTAACGGAGCACGTTGAAGACCGTCTGCGCGGTCGGCCGGCCCGGTTCGTCCGGCTCGCCCGCCCGGCAGCAGGCAGCCAGCCCGGCAAGAGTAAGCACGCATGGCGACAGGGCAAACCGGTGAACCGAGTGGATGAGCATTGGAATCTTCTTATTTGCGAAGATCGTAACAGTAGATGCCGTCGAAACCGCGGACAAAAAGCCGGCCGTCGACCAGGGGGTAGCCGATCGGCATATCCGCATAGGCGGTCGTCCACGGATGGGGCGGGTCCCAAAGCGCTCCGAGCTGCCGGAAGGCCGCGGGACTGCCGTCGAGCATATAGAACGCCTGGCGGCCGTGGCGGCCTTCGGGCTGAATGAGCAGCCGGCCGTTGGCGAAGAAGGCCAACTGCGTCCGTGCCCCGCCGACGCCTTCGACCGCCGCCAACTTCTGCCCGTCCGAGAGGCGCAAGGCAAAGGTCAACTTCTCGCCGTCTACATAGACGACGCCGTTGGCGATGGCCAATCCGAACGAGTCCGTAACCGGCGCGGGCGCCGCCGATTCCCATGCCCTTTGCAGGCCCTCCGCGGTAAGCCGGTAAGCCAGTACGCGGCCGGAGTTGCTCACGTTGTTCTCGATCAGCGAAGCGTAACTGACCAGGTAGTCGCCGGAGAGGACGGGAAGGTACTCGACGGCGCGGAACTCGGTGTCGCCGGTCCACAGCGGCTTGCCGGTGGCGGGGTCGAGGCAGGCGACCTGCGTGACCGCCTCTTTCTTCTTGGCATCCGTTTGCGACGGCCGCACGCCGTGCCGGACGGCCAGCAGACGCGTTTTGCCGCCGGAGGTCCACGGGAGGAGCGTTCCGCCGGCCTCGGCTTGCGTCCAGAGCGGCTTGCCCGTGCCCGTCTCCAGGCCGAGAACGGCGTTGCCCGCTGGGAAGGCCACGACGCGGCCCGTAACGACCGGTCCCGTGCCGGAGGCGGTGAAGATCTTGCTGGCCAGGGCCGTGCAATCCCACTTGGGTTTGCCCGTGCTGGCCTCCAGGGCGTGGAGGCAGTTAGCATAGTCGAGCACGTAGACGGTGTCGCCGGCGACGCAGGGCGTCGGATTGAATCCCCGCCACTTGTGCGTTTGATGGTTGGCTGATGCGTCGGGGTAGGTCGTCTTCCACAACGTTTTGCCGGTTGCCGCTTCGAGACAGACCACCACGTCATCGGCGCGCGGGCGGAGGAAATCGGCCATGTAGGCCGTGGCGTTGGGAATGCCGCTGACCTTGGCGGCCTCGCCCTCGATCTGCTTCATTGTTTGCGGAGGCAAGTCGCCGGTCGGCCGGTAGTAGAACTGGTAGACCCGCCCGTCGGCGACCACCGGGCTGGAGGCCCCGCCGGTGGTGCGGGTATAAGCGGCGCGGATCGCATAGCGACCGTCCGGGGCGTTGCCCCAACAGGTCGGCATGAGGTCTTCGCTCTTCCACACGGGCCGGGCACGGGCCAGATCGTCGATCATTACCGCGTCGCTGTGCGGCCCCTCCAGGGCCGCGCCGACGCCGAAATACCACGGCCAGTCCTTGCCGGGCGGCAGTCGCTGGTTTTCGGCCAGTTGCGTCTCGCTCTGGAGCGTGCCGGTGATCCCGCCCTTGACGGTCTGTTGGCCCCCCTGTCCTTGGAACGTGGCGGCGACCGTGCCGCTGACGCTGCTTCCGGCGACCTTGGCATCAAGGTGGTAGACGTATTGTGCCAGTACCGTCATGGGTGCCCAGATATGGACGACCTGGCCGGCGATATCGCCCTTAAGGCTGGAGGCGTCGGCCTGGACCGTAATCCGCTCGGCCCACATCCGCCGGCTCCCCGCGGAGGCTTCCGGAGCGCAGAACCAGACGCTCACGGCCTGCCCGTCGCGGAGTCCCAGCCCCAGCCGCATGGGCTCGCCCTTCTCCAGCCCCTTCTCAAGGCTCAGCCAGGCGACTTGGTAGGAGCCGCGGGGAGAAACGGTCTGGGGCACGGCAGTTGCTTTGGCCAATTCGGCGGCCGTGGCCAGCCACGCGCCGCTGGGCCAAATTGCACCGCCGAGCACAATGGCCGCCAGTAGTCTTACAACCTGCATCGATTACCTCCCTTTGGCTAGGTCTCGCCTGATCGCAATTATCGCTATTCTCGTTAAACCCCGCAAACGGCCGGCGGTGTCGGTCCCGGGGTGAAATGACCATCGACGCCCCGATTCTCAAGGCCACCACGCGGGGGGTATGGCGGACTTCCGGGCGGCTGGAACTCGCCCTCACGGGTGTGCCGTGGCGGCGGCGCCGAACCACGCCACCACGCCGATGAGGGCAACGGCAAACAGCCCGACGATCACGATGCCGACGAAATCCCACTTGTAGTCGGAAAGCCCGCCCTTGCCCGTCAGAACCCGGTGAGGGAACACGAGCAAGTCGACCAGCAGCAGGCGGCGCGAGAGGTCGTGGTCCTTGTCGCTGACGGCAATGGCGGTTCCGTCCAATCTTTCCAGCAGGTCGACTTCGATCCCTTGCTCGCGGAGCCGGGCCTCTTCGCCCACGGGCGTGTCGAGCCGCGCGTAGAACTCGCGCACGCTGCGTTCATCGTGTTGCCGCGTCAGGAGCGAAACGAGCACGAAGGTTACGATCCCGGGCACGAGGTAGAGCGGGGTCCAGACGGTCAACGGCAGACCGCCGCCGGGGCCCGCGTACCGGTCGAGCAGCCAGAACCGCCACGCTTCGGGCAGCGATGCGTACTGGGTGCCGTAATAGAACAGCGGGCCCATCACCAGGGCTGCCGCGATCGCCCCGGCGCGGGTGCCGCGGCGCCAAAAAATGGCGCACGCCACCGGCAGGCCGACCACGGTCGCCACCTGGGCGACCTTGAGGACGTACTGCACGAGGTCCTGGACCATCGTGGCCATGAGCAAGCCCAGCAGCACCATCACCGCGCCGCCGATCCGCGCCACCAGCAGGTAGTGCTTCGGCGAGGCGCTGGGGACGAGGAATCGGCGATAGATGTTGTTCAGCAAGATGCTGGTGCCGAACACCATGCCGCCGCTGCCGAGGGCCATCGCCGCGGCGAGGATGGAGGCAACCAGGATGCCCAGCAGCCCCGCCGGCAGCACGTCTTGCGACATCATGGCGAACACCTTGTTGGGTTCGGCCAGTCCGGTCCCGTACAGGCCGATGGCAAACACGCCGGCCATCATCCATCCGACCGTGCAGACGCGTTTGACGAACATTCCGAAGACGCTGCACCGGGCCGAGATTTCGTTGCGCGCCCCTCCGTGGGCCGCCTGCCGCGACTCGGCCATGATCGAGAAGATGCCGCCCAGGGCGGCCCAGAATACCCACTGCGGCGACATCTCCTCGCTGAACAAGCGGAACATTGCCGGGGCCACCTTGTCGGCCAGTCCCCCCATCCCGCCGACCTTGGCGGCCGCAAACGGGAGCAGGATGAAACTGAGCACGACGATCAGCAGGCTTTGCACGATGTCGGTGGCGAACACGGCGATGATTCCTCCCGGCAATCCGTACCCCAAGATGAGCGCCGCGATGATCACTTGCCACCAGAACTCGTGCAAAGCGCCGCGGGAGACCGCGGCGACGACCAGGCTGGCCGCCTTGATGCCGCCCCCGATCGCCAGGGTGGAGACGATCGTCTGCACCACGTTGTAGAAGACCTCCAACTCCCGCCCGTATCGCATCCGGATGAAGTCGACCATCGTCACCATCCGCAGCCGGCGATAGGCGGGCGGCATCATCCAGAAGATCGGCGTCAAGAACAAGTTGTAGAGCGAGAACCAGACCCCGGAAACTCCGGAGGTATAGCACTGCGACGCGACCGTCACGGGATCGTTGGCGCTGGTGCCGGAGCTGAACGTCGAAGCGATCATCATCAGTTTGCCCATCTTGCGTTTCCCAAGGAGGAACCCGCCGGGATCGTGAATCCGCCGCATCGCCCAAATGCCGATGGCCAGCATGCCGGCAAGGTACACGGCCACAATCGTCCAATCCATGAATCCCATGATATCGCTCACCGGCGAGGTGATTGCTCCATCAAGTTTTCGGGGCTGAGGGCCCTCTTGCCGGGCAGCAGCCGGTAGCTGGCCACTTCGTAGGGGCCCAGGGAAAGCCGCGTTTCCAAACCCAAAGGCGGCACGCACAGCGTTGCACGGCGCCGCCCGGCCGTGGGATTGAACAGCCGCAAGACGTAGCCGTTGCCGTCGGCGGCCTGTTTCATTGCCGCCAGTTGCACGCAGTCGCCGCTCAGGACCACGGCCGGCCCGGGCGCCGCCGGACCTTCCGGGGCGAAGAAGGCCAGCGCCATCGGCGCCTCGTGGTGTACGGTCGCTTCCCGATCGAGGGCGTCCAGCCGCTGGTTCGCCGGGCCGCCGTTGAGCCAGAAGCGGAACCGCCGCTCGCCCTGGTCGATCCGCGGGCGGAAACGGTCGGCCGGCAGGGGCGGCCGGCCCTCCAGCGAAATCGCCGCGTAGGCCGGCGATCGCAGCAAGCTCACCCGCAACTCGCCGCCGCGGAAATCGCAGCCGTACGTGCCGTCGTTGATGCAGCTCAGCATCGTTCCGTCGCCGCGCTCGACCGCCAGCCATTTCTGGGCCACCGCCTCGCGGCCGTCGCAGAAGAGTTCGTCGACTCCGTAGGCCGTCTGGCCCCAGAGACGTTTCGCCGCCGGCACCGGCAACGACAGCTTCAAGAAGCGATCGCGCTCGTTCCAATAGACCCGCAACTCGACGCCGATCTCCCCGCCGCGCTTCGGGAGCACGTAATGTTGTACGAGAAACGACTCGCCGCAGGTGAAGATCGCCTCGACGACGCTGCGCACCGGGCCATCCTCGATCAATCGCACGGGCGGCAACTTCTTCGCGGTCACGCCCGCCAGCCGCGCGGCGACGGTGGGAGCGGCCAGGCGGAACTTGCCCGCCACTCGCCGGAACTCGGTCACCTGCGATCCCCACGGATCGCAGGAGTCCGCCACGACGATCGGCCGCGCCGCGCCTGCGGCCAGGTAATCGGCGCCGGCGATGCGATACCGGTCGATCAGCCCCGTGCGGACGTTGATGCCGACTTCCATCGTGTCGTTGCGGAACGTCATGATCCCGGCGGCGGCCGCGAGCGCGGGCTTCGGCCGCGCCGGCACGCGCCGCGGCCGGCAGACGAATCGCGATATCTGCGAAGGCGGCAATTGCGCCTCGAAAACCACGCGCTTGCGCCAATCGACGGGCAGGCTGCTCGCCTCGGTCTCCACCTGGGCGGGCAACAGCCGGCCGTCGCTTTCCACGTCGAGCATCATAAAGCCCTCGCGGTTGCGGCGGTCGAGGACGAACTCGCAACCGATGTGGGCCGTTACCGGGAACGGGTGCGGGTTGAAGACCAGGATCGGGATCGTGCCCTCTTCCGCCGCCGGCCATCGGCGGGCCGCCGGGCCCGCGGCCCCCTCGGCACTCGCGCCCTGCGCCAGCGAGAAGAAAGCCCGCGATTTTACCCGGTCGAGGATCTCAAGCCCGTGGCCGAGCATCCGGAGCGAGTTCTCCTCGACCTCCTGGACGGAGGAGCCCGGCAGGATGTCGTGGAACTGGCACATCAGCAGGTCGCGCTCGGCTTGGGCGAAATCGTGCGCCGGCCAGGGCATGCGACCGTGCAAGGCGGCGGCAGCGGCCATTTTTTCCACCATCCACAGGCTGCTTTCCAGGCGACGGTGGAGCTGCTTGACGCGAATCTGAGAGGTGTAGCAGCCCGGCCCCCACGGATTCAGGCTCGTCGTGACGCGCGGCAGACGTCGGCGCCGGGCCTGCACTCGGGCAGCATATTCCTCCGGCGTGGCGTGGCGGACGTCGAACTCCGATCCGCCCGCCGTTTCACGCATGAGGGCTTCGATGTCGCCGAGGTCCTGGCGGGTCGGGCCGCCCCCGTGGTTGCCGGCGCCCCAGAGGATATAACAGTCCTCCTCGGCGGGAAGCGCCCCGAGCCGCGCCTCGATCTTGCCGCGGGCCTCGCCGCGGCGGTTGTTGTAGCAGTCGAAGCTTCGCGACCCGACGATCCGCGACCCGTCGTGTCCGACCCAGCAGAACTCGTGGTGCGGCAGTTCCATGAACTCGCGCTCGGGCCGCCAGAACAGGTAGGTGTCGTAGCCGCTCTTGGCCATGATCTGGACCAGTCCGCGCGAATGGCCGAAAGGGTCGAAGTTGATGGCGGTCGTGGGCGCGACCCCGAAGCGGTCGCGAAAGTACCTGCGGCCGGCGAGAATCTGCCGCACGAACGACTCGCCGCAAGGCATGTTGCAGTCCGGCTGGAGGAACCAGCCGCCCATGACGTGCCACTTCCCTTCGCCCACCAGGCGGCGGATGCGCTCGAACAGCGGCGGATCGTAATCCTCGATCCACTGGTACAAGAGGGCCTCGTTATGGTTGAAGATGAAACCGTCGTACTGCTCGCAGCAATCGGCCGCCACGCGGAACGTCGCGAGGGTCTCTGCCAGGCCCTCCTCCCATTTCCACAGCCAGACCGGATCGAGATGCGCGTTGCAGATCAGATAGATCGTTTTCTTCATGGTTTCTCACGCCCGGAACTGAGCACAACATCGGCCGTTTCCGCCATGATAACCTCCATCGCGCGGGCTGAACAGGACCGCGCACCCTTTGGCGCGGGCGTTTCGGTCGTGTAGAATGGGTGCGATGCCGGGGCGGCCCTGCCCGGGGAAGCCCCGGAGGCCGCTCATAACCAGTTCCAGGAGCCCCTGATGACAGTCATCGCGTTTTGTCAACACCGCCTGGGGAGGACCGACGGCGTCTCGCTGGAGGTCGACAAGTGGCGGAAGGTAATGGAGGGCATGGGGCACACGGTCCACTACATCGCCGGCAACGACGACGTGCCCGGCGGCCACTTCGTCCCCGAGCTGTATCCCTTCCACCCCGTCACTGCGAGAATCATCAAGAACGCCACCCGCGAGCTGGTCGATTATCCGAACGAACGGGCGCTGTTGGACGAGATCGCCCGGCACAAGGGCATCGTCAAACCCAAGGTGCAGAAGATCCTCCGCGACCTGGGCGTCGAACTGCTCTTGCCGAACAACCTGCTATCGGTGGGTTACAACATTCCGGGCATGCTGGCCTTGTCGGAGATTCTTGAAGAGACGGGGCTGCGGGCGATCGTCCATTCCCACGACTTCTGGTGGGAACAGAGCGGCGAGGTGAACCCGACCTGCCCGGGGATTGTCGATCTCTATCGCCGGCACGCCCCGCCGGCGCTGCCCAACGTTCGTCACGTGGTGATCAATCGCCTGGCGCAGCGGGAGTTGAAGGCACGGCGAGGGCTCGATGCCCGCGTGGTGCCCAACGTGTTCGATTTCGATCAGCCCGCCTGGCAGCGCGACGCCTACAACCACGATTTCCGCCAGGCGATCGGCCTGAGCGAGACAGACCTGTTGTTTCTTCAGGCCACGCGGGTCCTGGACCGCAAGGCGATTGAGCTGGCGATTGACGTGGTGGCCGAATTGAACCGGCCGGAGAACCGCCGCCGTCTGGAGGACGGCCCGCTCTACGACGGCCGCGCGTTCGGCCCCCGAGACCGCATCGTGCTGGTTTGTGCCGGATACGTCGAGGGAATCGGCTTGAGCGCCTCGTATCCGGAGAACCTGGCGGCCAAGGCGCACGACTTGGGCGTCGATGTCCGCTGGGTGGCCGACCTCGTCGAGCGCAGCCGCGGGCAGAAGAACGGCAAGAAGGTCTATTCTCTCTGGGACAGCTACACGGCGGCCGACTTCGTCACCTATCCGAGCGTCTGGGAGGGCTGGGGCAACCAGCTCATCGAGGCCCTCTTCGCCAGGCTGCCCGTCGTGCTGTTCGAGTATCCCGTTTACGTCACCGACCTGAAGCCGGTCGGCTTCGAGGTCGTGTCGTTGGGCGATCGGATCGCCGGCAAGGACGCCCGGGGCCTGGTCACGGTCGAGCGCGTGCGATTGGAGGCGGCGGTCGCGGGCGTCATCCGGCATTTGAAAAACCCCGCCGTGCGGCACAGGGCCGTCGAGCACAACTTCCGCGTGGCCGCCGAACACTTTTCGCTCCG
>JBEKCP010000019.1:0-24498 GCA_050014815.1 Thermoguttaceae bacterium
TACACGGGGTCGGGCAGGTCGAGCGGGGGGGGCGGGCCGGGGTGCGGCCACGCTTCCCGGCGCATAGTCCGCACACTCCGTGTGCCGGCTACGTGGGGTGCTGGGGTCTTGCGAACTCGCCGGCGGCGTGATAGAGTGATTGCCCGCGGGACCGCTTGCAATCCAAAGGAGGCCGTGCCATGTGCCGTCGGCTAGTGCGTGGGGTGCTGTTGGGTGTCTGGGCCGCGGTGGCGATCGCGCGGCCGGCCGGAGGGGACGAGACCTCCCCCCAGGAATTGCTCAAGGACAAGGGGCTCAACAAGCTCAACCAGTACTTTGCCCTGGCCGACGAGTCCGACCTGACCCGGAAGTTCCGCGAGCTGGATGCGCTTGGCAAGAAGTCCGCCGACGCCCAAAAAAGGGCCTACTTCGCCGGCAAGAAGGTCGAGGAGAAGAAGCAGCTCATCCTGACCTACCTCAAGCAGCGGCACGAGTTGCGGGTCCAGTACGACAAGGGCGGCCCGATCGCGTTGCACAACAAGCTCGTTTCCGCGATGAACGAGTTGGGCGACCGGATCGAGGTCCTGGAGAAGTCGGACCAGGAGGAGAAAGACGCCAAGACATCGCGGGCGGCGGCTTCCCAGGCCTCCGAGCAGTACGTGGAGGTCTTGCTGAAACTCCGCAAGCAATGCGATCAAATCGGAGAGAAGTACGAGCAGATCGCCGCCGATCCCGCGGTTCAGAAGGCGATCGAGGACTTCAACAAGGAGAACTCGACGGAGATGAAACTGGGGCCCACGGGCTCCTTCGCCCTGTTGGAGAGGAACCTGAAGCGGCTGGAAGGCAAGGTCATCACCGAGACCATCACGTTGCGGGCCGGCGCCGGCAACCTGTGGTACGGCACCGTGACGCTCAACGGGAAGCACGCCCAGGAGTTTGCGATCGACACGGGGGCGAGCATCATCGCGCTGCCGTACGAGGTCGCCGCGAAGGCCGGCATGACGCCGTCCGAGAACGATCCGACCGTGCAACTGACCCTGGCCGACGGGCACGTCGTGCCCGGCAAGGAGGTCTTCGCCGATTCGGTCCGCCTGGGCAAGTTCACGGTGGAGCACGTCCGATGCGCGGTCCTGCCGGCGAACCTGCCGCATGCCGACGCTTTGCTCGGTCTGAGCTTCTTCGAGCACTTCAGTTACAAGATCGACAGCGCCAAGGGGAAGCTCACGATGGCCCAGATCGAGCAGCCCCCGCAGCCGGCCGTCCGGCGCCCGGCGGGGCGGCCGGAGCCGCGGGTCCGGCGGGCCCCGAGCGAGTAACCCGTCCTCCAAGCAGGGAAAGCCGAGAATTGCCATGGTCCGTGAATCCGACGCCGCCGAAATCCTGGCCCTCACCGGGCGCCTCCTGGAGAGCATCAGCCAAGGCGACTGGGAGACGTACGAGCAGCTTTGCGATCCGTCGATCACCGCCTTCGAGCCGGAGGCCCGCGGAGCGCTGATCCACGGGACGGCGTTCCACCACTTCTATTTCGAGCTGGCCGCGTCGCCCGGACCGCAGAACACGACCGTCTGCGACCCGCACGTGCGGATCCTGGGCGACGTGGCCGTCGTCAGCTACGTCCGGCTGGTCCAACGGCTCGGCGACGGCGGCAAGCCGGTAACGCACCGCTCCGAGGAGACGCGGGTCTGGCACCGCCGGGAAGGCGTTTGGCGGCACGTACACTTCCATCGCACCGCGGGCGGTTAACACCGGCAAATACGACAGAACGATCATGGACCGAAAGGTCCATTCTTCTGTCCCGCCCTTCGGTCGTTCCGGGCCGTGTTGTAGCGTTTTTTCGGGCTGCGACGAGGGCCTTTTCCAATTGTGCCGGAATGCCGCGCCGGGCCTGAATCAGGGGCTTTTTCGTTCACGCCGAAGGCATCGGTTGGCACACCGGGCACCCGGGAAAATGCACGTCCAAGCCAGGGATTCGCCGAATCGCCGGCGAGCCGGCGGACGATCCGTGTTACGAGCGATCCGGCCGTGCGGCGCAGGGCTGTGCCCTCGATGCAGGCAGGACCGGCTCCGCCAAACGGAATGTCCCGCCTATCGGAAAGGAGTCTGCCGATGAAACTTCTCCGTGGATTGTTTGTTGTTGCCGTTGCGGCCTGGAGCGTATCCGAGGCCCGCGCGCAATTCGGATTGTACGGCTCTCCCGAGCCGCTGCCGCTGGCGACGATGCAGCCTGTCGCTTATGGGGAGCCGGCGGCGCCGACCGGGCCGGTAACGGTCGCGTCGGTGTACCAGCCGACGACGGCCAGCCTCACCCCGCCCTATTACCAAATGGCGGCCGACGGCCAAGCAGGCACGCGGATACCCCTGCCGCCCGCACCCGTGATTTCCGGCAACGCCACGCCAGCCTACGGCGTCAGCCCTTCGCCAAGCAATATGTCCGGCCCTGCCATCATGGGCGACCCGCCAGCGGGTACCCCGATGGCTCCGCCGAACGGTCAGGTGATGGAACCGGGTTATCCCGGTTGCGCGGGGGGCTACGGTTGCGGGGGGGGGCGCCAGGGCTGCCTCGCGCCCTACGGCTGCGGAGAGGGAGGCGGCAACTGCTGCAACCCCTGGTACGCCACCGTCCTGGGACTGGCGATGACCCGTGACAGGCCCAACAAGCTCTTTACCACGGCCCAAACCAACGCCCTGGAGAACCAGTGGACCGACAACCACTTCGATTGGACCGGCGGGGGCGAGGTCCGCGTCGGATACCGCTTCGGCTGCTGCTGCCAATGGGCCATCGAGGGGTCCTACTGGACCCTCGGCGAGTTCCACACCGACGCTTGCCCCGACATGGCCGGCCCCTACAGTACGCCGTTCACGATGAAATGGGTCTACATGCAGGGGACCGACAACGGCCACGGCGCTAGCACCACCGCCGACGAGTGGTTCGACGCCGCTTCGCAACACCGCATCCAGCGAACCGATGAAGTGCAAAACGCCGAGATCAACCTCATCCGCATGAATCTTTGCGGCGGCGGCTGTGGGGGATGCGGCGGGAGTAACTGCGGGTGCGGCCCGCTGAGCGTCGACGCCCTGGTGGGCTTCCGCTTCTTCCGCTTCCGCGATCGGCTGGTCTTCAGCTCCCAGCACGGCCAATGGGATTCTGACGGCAACACCGGCAGCCCCTACGAAGGCGACTGGATTACCCTGAACGACGAGATCGCCAACAACCTATGGGGCGTCCAGGTAGGCTGCAATTTGAAGTACTGCCTCTGCAACCGATTGAGCCTGTTCGTCACACCCAAGGTCGGCCTCTACGACAACCACATGACCCTGGACTATAACATTTCCGCCGGACCCGACAACTGCTATCAGGGGTCCTCGCCCACCTACAAGCCGCTGGACTACCCGATCCATTCCAGCAGCGACGGGCTGTCCATTCTGACGCAGGTCGACGTCGGCCTGAACTGGCAGATATCGTGCAATTGGGAGGCCCTGGTCGGGTACCGGCTCGTGGCGGTAACCGGCATGGGGCTGGCCGACAACCAGGTCCCGTTCTATGGGAACGACACCCAGGCCGTCGCCGCGATCGACAAGAATGGGAGCCTGCTGCTCCACGGCGTCTTTGCCGGCCTGACGTTCAGGTTCTAAGTTTGCCCTGAGAAGCACGCGGAAACTGCCCCCTTCGGCACGCCCGAGGGGGGCAGTCCGTTTTCTTGAGCCCCCCGGGCGAGACAACCCGAAGGGTTGTCTTACGCCGCTTCCAAGCACGCCAACGCGAAGACCAAGACGCCGCGCCGGCAGCGGCCTCCAGGGCGGAGACTTCAAAGAGGAACCGCGAACTACGCCGGGCCGGTTACTTCTTCCCGTTATTATCGTCGTGCGATTGCCAGTTGCCGTGATCGTCTTTGGTGAAGGCGAATCCGTACCCTTTGCCCTGGCGCAGCCATCCAGTGCTTTCGTAGTGTGTTGCGCGAATCACTCCAGATCTGAGTCGGGCCTTCTCCACATCCTTCCGAAAGGTCTCCCATATCGTATCCACTTCCTTGCGGAGGGATTCGCCATCCTCGATGGGAATGTCTGTTTCGTAGTTCAGGACAAGGGCGGAGTCGCCATTGGGGAAGTTCATTTTTACGACACTTGTCACCCGAAACTGCTTCGCGGGAGGTGGAGCGGGCGTTTGCGTGGGAGCTGGGGCGGGTGTCTGCACGCTGTCCGGCTGATCGCCGGTGCATCCCAGCATTAAGACAAGAACGAGTCCGGCGCCAGGGGCTCCGACCTTCATGTCGTTTCCTTTACCATCAAGGCCAGCGGCTCTCTCAACCGCACGGTGTCCACCAGGGTGGGTCGAGTTCGGTCACCAACTCAGCCCGGCTTCGGTCATTGTACGGAGACCGTATTTTCAACCGGTTGAAGTTGGTCCCCCGGCAATTCGATGAGAGAAAGAGAGGCGGATTGAGGCTCCGGGCGGAACTCTACCAGGTACAGATGCCGCCCTTTGATTCCAATCGGACCTCGATCCTCCTTCACAGCCCCCTGGAGAGGGCGGATTCCCAATTGAAACTTTACCAGGTCGCCCTTCCGGAAGTTCAGACTAGCCATGACGCAAGTCCCCCAAAAAGTCACCAAGGCGCGGCATCAAGCAGTGCTCGCAAGTAATCGCACATTGCGTAGTCAAAATAGCCGGCCAATGCATTCACCGCCCTTCTCCACGCCCTCACCCTTGCAAGATGAAGCGTCGAATTGCCGGCTGGTGCTACAGAATCGAAATCCTGGTGTGCAATTGCGTTCCTCCAGTCGACCAGTTCCTACAGCAACTCGCGCCTCCGTTGGTTGCTTGCGTGCAACCCGTAGACTTCCGTCCAGAAATCGACTCCCAACCTGTTGAAGTCAGAGCCGATCGCGCCAGGATGCGGATTGCCTTTATCGAGACTTCGGTTCCAGATGAACTCCACTCGCAAGAGCGCTTGGAGCCGTAGCGGGACGACTGCAACCATGTGATCAATGCATTCCGAGTGAAGGTCACGGCAAAACCCCTGAAAATGCGAAGATAGCAGAGCCGCGTACGCATAGTTGATTTGCTGGGTCGCATACCGCCTGCCTCTTTCCGTCCCACCAACCATTAGATGCGCATTTTCAATCTCATCTAACGCCTCAATCGTCACACCGTTCCATCTCACCAGTGAATTCGAAGGCATTGTAACAACCGTCCCAGCTTCCACTTTCCTTGGTGGACTAGGCGATCAAATGTAACCGGCTGTGGCAACGCAATGCGCACAACTCACAATCAAGTTAATCCAATACCCTGAACACCACAACTGTAAGTATTGGGGGTGTGCCGGGACACGTCAAGTGGGGCACCCGTTTTCGCGTCTCGGGAATTAGGGTTCCAACAACCCGCGACCGGCGCTATCCCCGGGCGCGCGCCCCTTCGCAGACGGCCTGGAACTCCCGGTCCGAGCGGATCGGATCGAAATCGGGCTCGTGATCCACCAGGTTGCGATAGTTGGGGTCCAGCGAGAGGGCCTGTTCGAGATAGCCCACCGCCTGCCGCTTCCCGCCGGCCAGGCTCCAGTAGCAGGCCAGATTGTAGCGGATCAGGGGTTCTTGCGGATCGGCGGCCAGGGCGGTCTCCAGGGCGTCGATCGCCAGGTCGATCCGGCCCGCCCGCTTGTGGCACCATCCCACGGCCAGCCAGGCATGGATGTTTTCCGGTTCGGAGTCCGTCACCCGACCGAGCGGTACGAGGGCTTCCTGGTACCGCTCCAGCGCCCGCAATGCCTCGCCCTGGAGATAAAGCGTCTGAACGTCGCCGCCCTGGACCTGGCCGAGCCGGGCCAACGCGTCGAGCGCCTGTTGCGGCATCCCCAACTCCAGGTACCCTTCGGCCTGGCGCTGCAGCCTCATTCGGCGGATTCGCTCTTTGGACCTCGCCACGGCTCTCGATCCCATGGAGAAAAAGACCCTTCGCACCTAGCTCCCGCATGTATTATACCGTGCGCAGGGAGCAGTGACACGTTTCCGAACGCGAAACGTCGCATTTCAGCCCGCGCAGGTTATTATAACCGTCTGGGCGGCCAATCCCCAATGGGACAGGCTAAATTGGGTCGCAAGTGAAACGCGTGCAAGCGATTGCGCGGGGCCGGCGATCCTGCACGGATTTGTCGCCGGAACCACACTATTAACTCTAGAGGACGGACGTGGCGAATGGTAGGTGGGTCGAGCGCAGCGAGCCCCACCAGGAACAAGCCGAATTTTTGGCGGGGCTCGCCGACCAACGCTTTGCGTTGGTGCCCGTCGACCCACCCTACGAAAAGGGAGACGCATCATGCGATTGACTTTGCGAACGATGCTAGCATACATGGACGGCCTTCTCGAGCCGGAGGACGCCGAGGACCTGCGCAAGAAGATCGAGGCCAGCAAGTTCGCGACCGACATGTTCCATCGGATTCGCGACGTGATGCGGCGGTTGCGGCTGACGGCGCCGAGCCTCTCGGAGCACGGCTCGGGACTCGACCCGAACACGGTGGCCGAGTACCTCGACAATGCCCTGGGCGGCGACCGGGTGCCCGATTTCGAGAAACTCTGCCTTGAATCCGACATGCACCTGGCTGAAGTGGCCTCCTGCCATCAGATCCTGGCGTTGGTCCTGGGGGAGCCGGCCGAGATCGATCCCGCCTCGCGGGAGCGGATGTATCAGGTTCCGCAGGTGGCCGGGTTGCCCAAGGAAGAGCGCCTTGCCGCCGCCGCCGCCGCCGCGATGCTCTCGGGAGACGGGTCCGAAGAGGAACTGGCGGCCCAAAAAGGCCGTCCGAAACCGACTGTTCCCGAGTACCTTCGCGAGGGGTACAAGCGCCGCCGCCTACTGCCGGTCGCCGCAATGCTCCTCTTGTTCGGCGGCTTTCTCGGTATCCTTCTGCTGGCGTTAGGGCAATTCGAGCCGGGTACGCCACTGGGCAGACTGGTCGCGGGGTTCCGGGCGCGGTTCCAGACGGCCGCCGGCCCCGAGCGAGGGCAACCGTCCCCCGCGCCGCCGGCCGGCGGGCCTTCCACCGCCCCTGCCCAGGACGCCTCGAACTCCCCTAAAGCGAAGGACGGCAAGACGGGTGCCGAGGGACCGGCCGAAGAGCGACGCCCGGAGCTGCCGGGCGCGGAGAAGCCAACCGCTCCGGGCGCGGAGAAGCCGGCCGTTCCGGGGACGGAGCCGGGGGCGCCGGCGACGAACCCGCCCGCCGCCAAGCCGGGGGGCGTCGAGGCCCCGCCGGCCGAAGAACCCGGTGCGACGCCGCCGGAGAATCCCGGGCCCTCGCTGGTCCCGGGCCCGAAAGAGTTGCCCAGACCGCCGGTGCCCGCCGAAAAGTCGGCCATCGCCGCCAAGCCGCCCGAGCCCGAACCGCCGCCCGAGAACGTGCGAATCGGCCGGTTCATCTCCGACGCGCGCGAGGTCCTGCTCCGGTACAACGGCGATTTGCCGGCCTGGCTCCGCGTGGCCCCTGAGGAATTCTTGCAAAGCGGCCAGCCGCTGTTGGCCCTGCCGACGTATCGTCCGCGGGTAGTCGTACTCAAGGTGGGCGTTACGGCCGAGTTGCTTGGCGGGACGGAGATCGAGTTGGCCGGACCTGACGCCCAAGGCGAACCGGGCATCAACGTCGCTTTCGGACGCCTCGTGGTCAAGCCGCTGGCCCAGCCGGGCATTCGCATCCGGTTGTTGGCGGGTGGCCAGTCGGGGGTCCTGACACTCAGCACCGTCGATTCGATGGCGGCCGTGGAAGTGGTGCGGACCCGCGCGCCGGGCAGCGATCCTCAGACCACCCCTTCGGACGCGGCGGTCACGCTCTACGTGGCCCAGGGCGAGGCCGTGTGGGAGGACGGGGTGAGCAAGCAGGCCGTCCGCTTGCCCGCCCCGGCCCGGTGGAGCTCCGAGATATCCCTGGCAGGCCCCCCCGGAGGCGGCGCGGCCAAGGCACTGCCGAAGTGGATCGTGACCGATACGAGCAGCCCGCTGGAGCATAGGGCGGCCGCGACGGTTGCCCAGGCGTTCGGCACGGATCGTCCGGCCAGCCTCGTCCTGACGGAGCTGGCCGAAGACCGCCGGTTCGAGGTTCATTGGCTGGCCACCCGATGCCTTGCCTACCTGGGGCAGTTCGAGCCGATGGTCGCGGCACTGGACGTGGACGACAGGAAAGTGCGGTGGCAGTGGCCCGAGTATGTCGATCAACTCCGGCAGGCCGTGGTTCGGGGCCCCGCCTCGGCAACGGCCGTCCGCCAGGCCCTGGAGAAGCGTTACGGGGCCGACGGCGCCAACTTGTATCGAATGCTCTGGGGTTATGCGGATAAGCAACTGGTCGCCGGCGAGGACGCTCAACTGGTCAAGGGCCTTGAAAGCGAGAGCCTGGCCGTTCGAGTCCTGGCATTCTGGAACCTGAAGGAGATCACCGGCAGCGGGTTCTTCTATCGGCCGGAGGATCCGGTGCAGAAGCGCGGGCAGGCCGGCCAGCGATGGAAGCAGCTCCTGGAGGCCGGCGGGGTCCGGAACAGAACCGCGGAGGAGAAGTCGCGGGTTGTGGAGCCGGCGGCGGCGGGCACGACGCCGGCGGACACCGCGCCGGCAGATGCAACCTCCCCCGCCCCGCCGAGGGCGGTGGTGCCCGAACCACCCGAGCCGGCAGCGGGCGCGGAAGTCGAATCGCCCCCGTCGCCAGCGGCGACACCGCCGCCGGAACCCCCGCGGGCGGTTCCTCCGGAGCCGATGCCGTAGTGCTCTGGCACCGGGTGGACGTGGAAGAGTTGTTTAGCGGGCGGGCTTGCCCGCCGAGAGCAAGTTGGCGCACGAACGGCGGGCAAGCCCGCCCGCGAAACGGCGATGGCAGCCCTCTGTTGGTGGGGTTTTTCGGGTTTGCGCGACCCTCCCCCTGACGCTGAGTCCGATGAACGCTACACTAGATGACGCAGTTGGCCATCACTTTCCCTTTGCCGAGGACTTTCTTAGAATAGAGGGTTTGGTTGTCGCGGGCGATAATCAATCTGGATTGGTTCTCGGGATCCGGCAAAAGGAGTTCACGCGGTGCAGATCACCATCTCGACCCGGCATGGTCACCTCAGCGACGAGTCGCAGGCCAAGATCAAAGAGAAACTGGAGAAACTGACTCGTTTTCATGACCGTCTCAGCACGATCGAAGTGACGGTCGATCTGGAGCACCGGGAGGCCCCGGACGTGGACCTGCGGGTCTCGGCCACCCACAAGCACGACTTCGTGGCGGAGTGCCGGTCCCTGGAGTTGATGGCGTCGATCGACGACGTCGTCGAGAAGATGGAGCAGCAACTGCGGAAGTACAAGCAAAAAGTTCAGGACCGTCATCGGGGAACGGGGCACCGCGTGCGGGAAGCCCCGGAGACGCCCGGTCCGACCAACCCGTAAGGGAGATACCGCGCATGAAGTTCGCCGATTTTGTTTGCCGTGACGCGATCCGGGCCTGCCTGACAGCCACCGACAAGGAGGGGGCCATCCATGAGATGGTCTCCGCGTTGGTGGATTGCAAGCGGGTCGATGCGGCCGAGTTCGAGAGCATCGTCAAGGCCATCCTGAAGCGCGAGGAACTCGGGAGCACCGGGATCGGCCGGGGGGTCGCCGTCCCTCATACCAAGCACCCGAGCGTCGATCGCCTGATCGGCACGGTGGCGGTCAGTCCGGCGGGCGTGGACTTCGCCAGCCTGGACGGCGAGACCGTTCACCTTTTTTTCCTGCTGGTTTCGCCCCCGGACCGGCCCGGCGACCACCTGCGGGCCTTGGAGAACATCTCTCGCCAACTCCGCGACGACACGTTCTGCAAGTTCCTGAAGCAGGCGAAGACTCCCGAGGAGATCGGTCAACTCTTGGAGGAGGCCGATAACCACCAGTTCGGCGCCTGAGGCGGTTGTACCGCGATGACCCATCATGCCCGAGCCCGCTCTGAAGCGAACCGTGATCGTGGCGAACCGCGCGGGGCTGCACGCCCGCGCCGCGGTGATCCTCTCGCGCGCCGCGGGGCAATTCAACGCCCGCGTGCTCATCGCCAAGGGCCCCCAGCAGGTCGAGGCGAAGGACGTGTTGCAGTTGATGTCGCTGGTGGGGGAGCAGGGAGACAGTTTGTCGTTGGAGGCCTCCGGCCCTGAAGCCGCGCAGGCGCTGGACGCGATAGAGGACCTGTTCTTGCGGAAGTTCGACGAGGACTGAACGGCGCAGCCGCGCATGCAGAAGCTACAAGGAATTGCCGTTTCGCCGGGCATAGCCATCGGCGAAGCGCTGGTGATGGATAACGAGGGATTCCGAATCCCCCGGCGCTTCGTCTCGCGCGACGCGGTCGACGACGAGCTGGAGCGGCTGGACAAGTCGATCCAGGCCGCCGCCGCGGAGATTGCCGGCTATCGCGACGCGGTCGCGCAGGAGCTGGGCGAGCAGTTGGCCGCCGTGTTCGACGCCCACCTCCAGATGCTCCAGGACGCCCGGCTCCGCAGCGAGCTCGAGGACATGATCCGCCAGCGGCACTACTCGCCCGAGTATGCCGTCAGCCGCACGCTCCGCCGCTATGCCCAGGTCTTCCAGCGGCTGGAGAGCACGCACCTGGCCGAGCGGGCGACCGACATTTTCGACATCGAGAAACGGCTGCTGCGGCACCTCCTGGGACGGCGTCGGGAAGGGATCGGGCACCTGACCTCGCCGGTGCTCGTGCTGGCCCACAACCTCACGCCCAGCGAAACGGCCAACCTCGACCGGCGGTTCGTCCGCGGGTTCGTCACGGAGGTGGGCGGCCCGGGGAGCCACACGGCCATTGTGGCCGAGGCGCTGGAGATCCCGGCCATCGTCGGCACCGGACCGTTCCTGGCCGACGTCTCCGGCGGCGAACTGGTGATCGTCGACGGCGACCAGGGGCTGGTGATCCTCCAGCCCGACGAAGAAACCCTCGCCCACTACCGCCACGAGGTCGAGCAGAACCGCAACCTGGCCGTCCGGCTGGAAGGGCTCCGCGACCTGGCGGCCGTCACGGCCGACGGCGTCCGCATCCAAATGCTGGGCAACATCGAGTTCCCCTACGAGGTCCAGCATTGCGTGGAGCGGGGGGCGGACGGCATCGGGCTGTACCGCACCGAGTTCCTCTATCTCGGCAGCGAGATCGAGCCGACCGAGGAGGTCCATTTCCGCGCCTACTCGCAGGTCGTCCAGGCCATGGCCGGCAAGTCCGTCACCATCCGCACCTTCGACCTCGGCGCCGACAAGGTCCCCCACCTTCCCCCGCCCGAAGACGAGCGCAACCCCTGCCTCGGCCTGCGGAGCATCCGCCTGGCCCTGCGCCATCTGCCGATGTTCCGCACGCAGTTGCGGGCCATTTTGCGGGCCAGCGCCCTGGGAAACCTCCAGGTCATGTTCCCGCTGGTCTCCACGCTCCTGGAACTCCGCCAGGCCAAGATGGTGCTGGCCGACGTCATGGAGGACCTCGACGAGCACGGAGTGCCGTTCAACCGCTCGATGCCCATCGGCATGATGGTGGAAGTGCCCGCCGCCGTGATGCTCATCGACCGGTTCGTCGAGGAGGTGGACTTCCTCAGCATCGGGACGAACGACCTGATCCAGTACACGCTCGCCGTGGACCGCAGCAACCGCGACGTGGTGAACCTGTACAACCCGGCCGACCCGGCGGTCCTGCGGCTGGTGACGATGGCCATCGAGGCCGCCGACCGCAAGGGGCTGCCGATCAACATGTGCGGGCAGATGAGCGGGAACCCGGCCTACACGATGCTGTTGATCGGCATGGGGCTGCGGCAGTTCAGCGTCGTGCCCAGCGCGATCCCCGAGATCAAGCACGTGCTGCGGCACATCAGCGTCCCGCAGTGCCGGGCAGTCGTCGACCGCGTGCAGTCGATGGAGAACGCCCGCGACATCAGCAATTTCCTTCGCGAGGAGGTCAAGCGCCGCGTCCCCGGCCTGGCCGGAGAATGACGCGGCGAGAAGCTATGGTTCGACCGCGAGTGCGCATTCGATTTGCGAAACGCGGCGCGTTGCGCCTGATCGGGCACCGGGACCTGATGCGGTGCCTGGAGCGGCTGTTTCGCCGCGCCTCTCTGGCGCTGGCGATGAGCCGGGGTTTTCATCCGAAGCCGCAGATGACGTTCCCGCTGGCCCTGGCGGTCGGCATCGAGGGGTACGACGAAGTCATGGAAGTGGCACTGACGGAGTCGCCCCCGGCCGACGCGCTCCTGGCCCGGCTGAGGCCGCATGCCCCGCCGGGACTCGAGCTGCTCTCGGCGGAGGTCCTTCCACCCGAGGGCCGCAAGGCCCACGTCCGCTCGGCCGCATACCAGATCGCCGTGGGGCCGTCGCGGCGGAGGGAAGTGGAAGAATCCGTGGGCCGGCTCTTGGCCGCCGACTCCTGTCCCGTGCGGCGAGCCCGCCGGGATGCCACCATTGACCTCCGCGCGTCGTTGGTGGAGCTTGGTCTCCACGGCGACGTGCTCCAGATGCGGCTGCGGACCGCGGAGGACGGCTCGGCCGGCCCCCGCGACGTTCTGGCCGCCCTGGGACTGGAGGACCTCGAACACCAAGGCGCGCACCTGGCGCGCACCGCCGTGGAGATCGACGCATGATCCTCCGGCGGATCCACCGAACAAGAAAGCGAGATCATGAAACAGGAGATGTTGATCAACGTTGCGCAACCGGAGGAATGCCGGATTGCGATCGTCGAGGATGGGACCCTGGAGGAGCTCTACGTCGAGCGATCGGGCCAGGACAACTACGTCGGGAACGTCTATAAGGGGGTCGTCGTCAACCTGGAGCCGAGCATCCAGGCGGCGTTCGTCGATTTCGGCGTCGGCCGCAACGGGTTCCTCCACATCAGCGACGTCGAGCCGCAGTACTTTCGGCAGGGAGGCTACGACCCGGAGAAGGCGATGGGGCCGCCGGGCTCCGGGTCCGGCCACCGCCCGTCCGAGGCCGGCCGCTCCGCAGCGACCGACGACGCCGTGGACGCCACGGAGGACGTGCCCGCCGAGGACGAGCCCGACGAGGACGAGCCCGACGAGACGCCCCGCAACGGCGGCCGGGGCGGCGGGCACCGCGAAGCGATGGGCGGCCGCCGCGGTCCCAGGCCGGGCGCCCGGCCCCGCTTCAAACCCCCGATCCAGGAGATCCTCCGCCGCGGCGACGAACTGCTCGTGCAGGTCATCAAGGAAGGGATCGGCACCAAGGGCCCGACGCTCTCGACCTACATCAGCATCCCCGGGCGGTATCTCGTGCTGATGCCCGCCCTGGGCCGCATCGGCGTCTCGCGGAAGATCGAGGACGAGGACGTCCGCCGCCGCCTCCGCAACGTCATGCTGGAGCTGAACCCGCCCAAGGGGCTGGGGTTCATCGTCCGCACGGCCGGCATCGACCGCCTGAAGCGGGAGCTTTCCCGCGATCTGGCCTACCTGCTGCGGCTCTGGAAGGTCATTGCGCGGCGGATCAAGAACGTGCCCGCCCCCGTCGACATCTACCAGGAAAGCGACCTGATCATCCGCACGATCCGCGACATCTTCACCGGGGACGTGGATACGATCTACATCGACGAGAAGTCGGCGTACGAGCGGGCCCGCGAATTCCTCCAGTTGGTCATGCCCCGCTACGTCAATCGCCTCCAGCTCTACGAGGGCAAGGAACCGCTCTTCTACAAGTACCACATGGACGAGGAGATCGCGCGGATCCACCAGCGGACGGTGCCGCTCCGGGCCGGCGGCTCGATCGTCATCGACCAGACCGAGGCACTGGTGGCCATCGACGTCAACAGCGGGAGTTTTCGGGCCGAGGACAACGCCGAGGAGACCGCCTACCAGATGAACCTGCTGGCGGCCAAGGAGATCGCGCGGCAGATCCGCCTCCGCGACCTCGGCGGCGTGCTGGTCAACGACTTCATCGACATGCGCAAGGAGAAGCACCGCCGCGGGGTGGAGCGGGCGCTGCGCGACGCGGTGAAGCGCGATCGCGCGAGGACGAAGATCCTCCGCACGAGCCCGTTCGGACTGGTCGAGATGACGCGGCAGCGGGTCCGCCCCAGCCTCAAGCGGAGCGCGTACAAGGACTGTCCCAGTTGCCGCGGCTCCGGCGTGGTCAAGAGCCCGGAGAGCATGGCCATCGACGCGGTCCGGCTCTTGATCGTGGCCGCCCAGCGGCCGCAGATCGCCAAGGTAGCCGTGACGGTCGATGCCGAGGTGGCCAACTACCTGAACAACCGCAAGCGGTCCGAGCTGGCGCGGCTGGAAGACGAAGGCCAGATGACCGTGCAGATCGTCGCCGGCGAAGGGGTCGGCCCCGAACACCTGGTCTTTCAGTGCTCGGACGAAGAGGGCCGCGACGTGCGGTTCCCGTAGGGGGAAGGGATTGGGGATTAGGGATTGGGGATTAGGGATTGGGGATTGTAGTTTAGCGGGCGGGCTTGCCCGCCGAGCATCATGCCCGGCATGATCGCCCCCTGGCACATATCGACCGGCGGCGAGCCCGGATAGCCCGGCATCGACCAGAGTTCCGGCGGGTTGTTCTCCACGCGATTGATCTCGACGTTGCCCAGGTCGATCCGCATCGAGAATTGGGCCGGCGGCGAACTGATCCGCACCGCCGAGGGCATGAAGAGTCCCGAGAGCGGATCGCGGCGATAACCCTCGACAACGGATTCGGCCAGCAGCCGCCCCTGGGCATCATAGAGCCGCTGCCCCATCACCTGGCCCGTGGCGGCGTCCACCAGCGTGACCTTGGTCGTCGGCCCTTCGGGCGTCTCGCGGATGGTGCGGATCTCCAATCGGCCCCCGGGCGCCGGATACGGCCCCTGGTGCGGCAGCGAACGGTCGAACTCGGCAATCCCGAGCGCCTCGATCAGCCAGTAGGGGTCGATTGGGATTGCCTGCCGGGCACGGCTGGCGGCGAACTGCTCGTGCCGGCAGAAGTAGACCCCCGGCGACTGGCTCCGGCGGGCCCAGAACCAGAAGACCTGGTCGTTGCTGCCCAAATCCAGCTCGGCGCCGGTCATGCCCGTTGCCGCCCGGAGACGGAAGAACCGCGGCCGCTGGAAGGCGATGTTGGCGTGGAGGGTGGGCCAACCCGGCCCGCTCAGCCAGGCCGAATTGCTCGTGTAGGATTGGATCTGGGAATTGTTCCGATGGACGGCCTGAATCACCTGTTCCAACGTGGCGCCAGGCGGGAGGACGCGGGGCGCCGGGGCGGTCCATTGGGTGAACATGCGGGGACAGGAGGCCCCGCTCAGGGCCAAGAGGCCCACCAGCAGGAGCGGCAGCAGCAGCGATCGCCGGTATCCAAGCATGAAGGATCGGCCTGGAAGCAAGGTTAACAAATCCGAAACTCGAAATCCGAAATCCGAAACAAATTCAAAGCACTGAAACCGGGAATGACAGAAACGCTAGGGCATCCGTTTTGAGCCTTTGTATTTGGCATCTTTGGATTTGTTTAGGATTTCCGGGCACCATGTACTCATGGTCGCGGATTTCGTGCTTGAACCCCCTTCATCCTTCCAACAGCCGGGCCAACTCCTGCTGGATTTGCTCGGCTCGGTCGCCCTCGGGGGCGACCGCCGGGATTTCGTACGTGGCGTCTCGGCGGGGGCAATAGAGCACCAGGGTCTCGCGGCCCACGGGGTCGCGGCGCTCTTCCTCCAGCCGGAACACCCGCCGCCGCACCAGCAACAATGCCAGCACGTACCGCGTTTCCTGCCGATCGGGTCCGTCGCCCAGCTCGTCGAAGAAACTCAGCAGCACATCATTAGGGGCCCCGCGACCACGCTTCGCGTGGTGTCCGCGGCCCGCGTTGCGGTCGGGGACCTGCGATTTCCACCATCCGAGCGCCCCGGACGGCGGTCCCTGCCAGACGTCGACCGCAAAATCGTAGCGTCGCAGTTCCGCCCCGTCGGCCACGAGGACCGAGTAAAACTCCTCGCCCGGCGCGAACTCCCGGCCCGAGGTCGAGCAACGCCGCGCCGATCGCTGGACTTCATAATCCATGGGGGCCAAAGGCTACCCGAAACGGCTTTTCAACTCAAGGCGTGAACTCGGCCACTCTTTGGAGTGCGGCGACTTGTCGCCGCTTTTTGCGGAAAGTCGGGGACTAATGCCCGACGCCGCGAGACACAAGAAAGCGGCCACCCAGAGGGTACCCGGTCGCCGCACTCCAAAGGCGGGCGGACTCGATACCGACACCTGTTTCCGCAAGGTGCTGCTGTGTAATGTGTTACAGCGATTCCCGCCGGCAACGCATCGCTGTCGTACTCATGCGGCCAGGCGAATTTAGTATCGGAGCCGCTGCGCGCCCGCTTTCCCGATTTTTCGGCAAACTGGGGTTGACTCGCTCGGCGGGGAAGAGCTAAATTAGTGCTTGTGTCACCAGCCTTTGACCGGGGGTGACCATGAAGGAACCACCGCTGTGGGTGACGAAGGGGCTCTGTCATCCGGCGGGGGGAGGAGTCTATGGACGACTCAACGCAGTTCTGTCGGGAAGTCTCGCCCGAACTCAGTGCCGTACTGCCCGAGACCTTGGCCGAAGCTGAAGAGTTGGCCAACTCGATTGAACAGGCCGTGCACCGTGAGACCGACGGCGCCGTTCGCAACCTGTCCGTCGAGATCGGTCGCGAGGAGATCCTCCTGCGGGGATCCTGCCCCAACTACTACACCAAGCAGTTGGCCCAACACGCCGCCATGACCGTGCCCGGCGGAAAACGGCTGTCCAACTGCATCGAGGTGGAGTGAACGGGGAGGTCTTGGGACTTGGGTCTTAGGTCTTTGTCGGGCAGGATGAACTGAGACCGAAGACCTCAGGCCCAAGACCGTCTGCCCGTTATTGGCCGCTGACCGCATACAGGTGTTTGTTGGTGGCCACGTAGAGCGCGCCGTTGGCGGCGGTGGGCGTGGTGAAAATGCCGTCGCGCATGCGGATGCGGCTCAGCACCTTCAGTTCCTTGCCGGCGGCCAGGACCCAGAGGGTCTGTTTGCCGCCGCTGCCCAGATAGACCTTGCCGTCGGCGGCCAGGGGCGAGGCCCAGATGGGGCCGCCCGCCTCGTGGACCCAGTAGCATCGCCCGGTGTCGGCGTCGAGGCAGTGGAGCCTGCCGGCAAAATCGGCCGCGTAGACCAGGCCGTCGGCAATGGCGACGGTCGAGACGCTCGATCCGATCTTGTCGTACGACCAGACCAGCCCGCCGCGGGTGATGTCGCCCGTCTTCGTCGCATCGACGCACGCCAGCACGCCCAGCTTCATGCCGTGGAACGGCTCCTGGGTGAAGGTGACGTAGACCCGGCCCTTGTGGAAGACCGGCATCGCGGTCACCTCGTAGGAGGTGGAGTCGTGTTGATGATCGGGCGGGGGCGGGGCCTGGGTCTGCGCCAGCGGATGCCCGTGGAACCGCCACCGGCTGGGCAGCATCGCCGGCCGGCCGTCGGCCGACGGCGCGGCGAGGGCCTCGAACCCGTAGAGTACGCCGTTGCCGCCGCCGAAGGCGAGGAGCGTCTTGCCGCCCAACTCGGCCATGGCCGGCGAGCTCCACTGCCCGTGCGTAATGTCCGGCCCGATACCGAAGTCGTCCTTTGCCAGGAGTTTGCCCGTCCGTTTGTCGAGCACCACCAGCGACGGCGCCTCGGGATGCGGCACGTAGCGATGGGTCCAGTCGACGCCCTGCGACGTCGCGACGTAGAGGCGCTCGCCGCAGATGAGGACCGAGCCGCTGGCGGCGTTGTGGGGAGTGACGCCCAACTCGGCCGGCATGTCAAAGAGCCATAGGACATCGGCGTCGGCGGGCCCCGGTTCCAGGGGCTTCTGGTCTTCGTCGGCCATGAGGCGTCCCAGGCTGGTGAAGGGGCCGCGGCCGCCCCCGGCCGTGCCGCGGAGGTCCAGGCACATCACCTCGCCCCGGTTGCTGACCAGGTACGCGCGGTCGCCTTCCACCGTAGGGGGCGAAGTGATGCCGATGCCGTGCCAATCGGCCCACTTGATCCGCGTGAGTTTGGGAAGGCACAACTGCCAGAGGAAGCGGCCCGATCTCTCGTCGAAGCACATCAGCACGCCGCGGTCGCCCTGGAGCCGCAGGTCGCGGGGCGCGCCGTTGTTGGTGCCCACCAACACCCGGCCGCCGGCCACGATGGGCGAGCCGTAGCTCTCGGTACCGAGCCGGGCGACCCAGCGGACGCCGCTCTCCGGCGGCAGATCGATCTGGCCGTCGCTGTTTCGCGTGCCCGGCTCGAACCGGTCAGGCAGGCCCTTTTCCACGGAGACCATGTTCCGCGACCAGGCCTGGCCCCACTGCGGCTGGTCCGCAGCCGGCGCCGCCGCACAGCAGGTGGCCGCGACGAGAGCGACGATCATGTCGGCGAGCGATCGCCTCATCGGCGGTTTCCTTTCACCCCCCCATGCAATGGGGGGGCTTTTGCTTTATTTTTCGAGCTTTTTGAGCTCGGCTTTGAGATACTCGCCGCTCTTGACCTCCGTGCCGTCCGCGAAGCGGATCAGGTACGGCTTGCCGCTGGTGGACGAGACGCTGGCCACCTTCTCGACGAAGTCCATGGCTGTCTCGACGTCGGCCTTGTGCGCCTTCCACTTGCCGCGGAGGAACTTGGCGGCGTCCTTCGCACCGTACTCGCTGCCGTTGCGGACGAACTTCGCGTCTGTCAAGCCTTCCAGGTGGGTGACAAGTGCCTCGATCTTCTGTGTCTCGGCCGCCGGGGTCTCCTCGGCTCGAACGGGGGCAAGAGCCACTGACACAAAGAAGACCGGACCGAGCACCGCTGCAAAGAGGCGTACCATAATTGTCTCCTTTTCAGACTATCGCTGGTGAGAACAATGCCCATGACTGCCGGTCATCATAGGCGCCCTGTGTCCGCCGGCAAGTGCCATGGCAAGAACAGTCACTTTCCGGAAGGCACTGGCCTTGGGGGCCTCGGTGCCAAGGTAACGGTCTTTCGCCCGGACTTTCGTTGCTTCTCCTTGAGATCATTAAAGATTGCATCCAGGTCAAAGTTGAACTTCCTCGCGTGCTCCTGGCGAATGCGGCGGATTTCCTCGACGATTAGATCTCGCATCAGCGTTCTCCCATAAGTCCCGACTCAGGCGAGCGGCAAGGTGCCCCACGATGGTGGTTTCGATGTAGACAGACCGTTTTGGCCGACTTGGCGGTTCCGCCATATCCCACCTGTTATGAGTCGCACACCCTTAAATGTAGGGGCCGCGGAGCCCGTTGTCAACCGTGTAGCCGGCCCGTGTTGTCCGGCCCGAGCGCCGAGGTACAGTGGTCCTCACTCCATCGCGGCCAGGAGGTCGTGGAGGTAGTCGCCGACCTCCTGGAGCACGGCATCGCGGGGCTTCGATGCCGCCTCGGCCACGCGGCGGACGATCGCCGAGCCGACGATCAGCCCGTCGGCCACCGGCGAGAGCATCCGGACGTGCTCGGGCCGGCTGATGCCGAAGCCGATCGCGATGGGCAGCGGCGTCTGGCCCCGCAGCCAGGCGACATTCTCGATGATCTCCGGCGGCAGCTCGCTCCGCTCGCCCGTGATGCCGGTCACCGAGACGTAATAGATGAAGCCGGTCGTCCGTTGGGCGATCCGCTGCGCGCGGTCGCGGGGCGTGGCAGGCGTGATGAGCTGGACCAGGCTGAAGTCCTCGCGGCGGCAGACCTCGGCCAGCGGACCGGATTCCTCCAGGGGCAGATCGGGCACGATCGCCCCGGCTGCCCCCGCCGCCTTCGCCGCGCGAACGTAGCTCTCCAGCCCGTGCCGGTAAATGATCGCGTAGCTCGCCATCGTCACCACCGGCACGGCGGGGACTGTCCCGATTTTCGCGGGCACCCTGCGCAGCGTGGTCGCGAAAATGGGACTGTCCCCTTTAGCACCCACCGAGAGCCCCGGCGTCACGCGGCCGAGCATGGCCAGGATGTCGGCCAGCTTGACGCCGCGAGCCAGGGCCCGGGTGTACGATGCCTGGATGACCGGCCCGTCGGCGATCGGGTCGCTGTACGGGATGCCCAGCTCGCAGAGGCTGGCCCCGCTGGCGGCGAGCCGCGTGAGCAGTTGGGCCGTGAAATCGAGGTCCGGGTCGCCGGCCGTGACGAACGGCATCAAGGCCTTGCGGCCTTGGCTCTTGAGGTTTCGGAAGAGGTCGTCAATCGCGGACATGTGCGAAGCCGCAAGCGGCTGTAATATCAGAACTCGACTCCCCGCAGCCGGGCAATCTCGGCGGCGTCCTTGTCGCCGCGGCCGGAGAGACAAACGACAACGATTTCTTCGGGCTTCCGGCCCCCCGCAATCTCCATGGCGCGGCACACCGCGTGCGAACTCTCCAGCGCCGGCAGGATGCCCTCCAGCCGCGCCAGCACGTCGAATGCGTCCAGGACCTCCGAGTCCCGCGCGGTGGTATAGCGGACGCGGCCGGAGTCCTTCCAATAACTGTGCTCGGGTCCCGTGCCCGGGTAGTCCAGCCCCGCCGAGATCGAATGGACGTCGAGCGTCTGGCCGTCGTCGTCCTGGAGCACGTAGCTCAAGCTGCCGTGGAGCACGCCGGGGCGGCCGAAAGAGAGGGTGGCCGCATGGTCGCCGGGCCGGTCCGAGCGCCCGCCCGCCTCGACGCCCACCAATTCCACGCCCCGATCCTCGATGAACGGATAGAACATCCCGGCCGCGTTGCTCCCGCCGCCCACGCAGGCCACGATCACGTCCGGCAGCCGGCCGAGCTGGTCGAGGCACTCCGCACGGGTCTCGTAGCCGATAATCGACTGGAAGTCGCGGACGATCCGCGGGAAGGGGTGCGGCCCGACCACCGAGCCGAGGCAATAGTGGGTCGTGGCCACGGAACCCATCCAGTCGCGGAAGGCCTCGTTCACCGCGTCGCGGAGGGTGCGGGAGCCACTCGTGACCGGCCGGACCTCGGCCCCGAGGAGCTTCATACTGTAGACGTTGGGCCGCTGGCGGCGGATGTCTTCCTCGCCCATGTAGACGACGCAATCCAACCCGAAGTGGGCGCAAGCGGTGGCGGTGGCCACTCCGTGTTGCCCCGCCCCCGTCTCGGCGATGACCCGCCGCTTGCCCATGCGGAGGGTCAAGAGGGCCTGGCCGAGGGTATTATTGATCTTGTGCGAGCCGGTGTGGTTGAGGTCCTCGCGTTTCAGGTAGATTTGGGCCCCGCCGCAATGCCGGCTGAGCCGGCGGGCATGGTAGAGGGGCGAGGGCCGTCCGACGTAATGCCGGTAGAGATCGGCCAGTTCCTCGTGGAACGTCGGGTCGGCGGCCGCCCGGGCGTACTGCTCGGTCAGCTCCTCGAGCGCGTGGGTCAGGGTCTCCGGGGCATAGCGACCGCCGAACAGGCCGAACCGGCCGGCGGCGTCGGGAACCTGGGTGCTGGCTGACATGACACCATTGTCACGGCCCCCCGCAAACCGGTCAAGGCTTCTCCGAGGGCCGCGTGCCGGTTAGACTAGAGTTGACCCACTTTGTCCTATGCTAAAGCATAACCTACTCGTTCTGGTTGTCGGCCTTGCGGCCTACGGGGCGCGGGGGAGCCCCGCGGCGGGGCAGACCGCCCCCGGGGCTGAGAGTGCGAAGCCATCCGGGGCCGTACCGGCGATGGAACGCCTGGAGTTGGCCGGCCGGCCGCCGCTGGAGGGACTTATCGAGTCGGAGGACCCCGACTGGATCTACATGATCCAGATCCGCCGCCCCCCCGGGAAACCGATGTTCCTGGTCATCCGGCCGATCGATCGCGCTTCGGTCACGAAAGTCGTGCGGCTCGATCCGGCGGGGCGAGAATCGCTGCGGCGGGAAATCCAGGAGTTCCGCAACCGGGCGGCCATCGAGGCCGGCCGCATGGAGGCCGTCCGCCTCAAGCCCTGCGAGGCCGAGGGGAACCGCTACCAGCGTTACAGCGGAAGGTGGTTCACCCTGGACAGCACGGCCGACGAAACGATGACCCGGCGAGTGATCGTCCGCACCGAGCAGATATTCGCCGCCTATCGGCAGATCCTCCCGCCGCGGACCACCCCCGCCGAGCCTCCGCGGCTGGTGATCTTCGGCTCGATGGCCAGCTACCAGGATTTTCTCGGGCGGCTGGGGGTGCGGATGCAGAACCGGGCGTGCTTCCTGGCGGAGAAGAACCTCGTGGCCGCCGGCAGCGAGCTGGAGCGGCTCTTCGAGTCGACGGCCAAGACCACCGCGGCGAACGACGACCTCCGCCGGCAGTTGAAGAACCTGGAAAAGCGGCTCCCCGGCCGTTTGCGCGACCTGGCCGACAACTTGCGCAAGCAGGGGCTGCCTGCGTCCGAGAGCCAGCGACTGCTGGGGATCGAGCGCCACAAGTTCGAGGAGCAGTCCAAGCGGCTTCGCGACGAGATCGATCGCTCGGATCGCGAGAGCGCCGGGGTCTTCCGCAAGAGCACCGCTCAGACGTTCGCCCGGCTGGCCCACGAGTCGTTTCACGCCTACCTGGAGAACTACGTCTATCCGCATGCGCGATACGACGTGCCCAGTTGGCTGAACGAGGGCCTCGCGGTGACGTTCGAGGGGGGAATGCTGGAAGGGGAGACGGTAAGGGTCGATGCGCCGAATTTCGCGTCCTTGAAGAAGCTGAAGGCCGATTTGGCCGCCGCAGAGCCGCTGGACCTGGAGAAGCTCCTCGGGGCCGGCCCCGGCGTCTTTCTGCCGCTGGACCGGGCGGCGGTCCCGGCCGCCGAGCAGTACTATGCCTACGCGTGGGGCCTGGCCTATTACCTGACGTTCCACCAGCGGCTACTGGGCAGTCCGCAAGTGGACCGTTATGTCCGGCGACCCGGCTCCGCCGGGTGCCCCAGCCCACCGGCGGAGCCTGCCGAGCGGTTCAAGGACCTGGTGGGCATGCCCCTGGAGCCGTTCGACGGCCAGTGGCGGCAGTACATCCTCTCGCTGCGGTGTCCGCCGTGACGGTCCTCCCTTGCCGGAAAGGGGGCGCCGGGTATATTCTTCCACAGGAAGAATTGCGGCTTGCGGCTTCGCAAATGCAGGAGTCCCCATGGCTTCCAAGCGCGTTCTGATCGTCGGCGGGGTGGCGGGGGGAGCGGCCTGCGCCGCCCGGCTCCGGCGACTCGATGAACAGGCCCAAATCTTCCTCTTCGAGCGTGGGTCCGCAGTCTCGTTCGCCAATTGCGGTCTTCCCTATTACTTGGGCGGCGTGATCGAGGACCGGCAACGGCTCCTGGTCGCCTCGCCCGAACGGTTCCGCGACTGGTTCCAGGTGGAGGTCCGCACGCGGGCCGAGGTCCTGGCGATCCATCGACCCGAGCGGACGATCGTGGTCAGGAACGTTGCGACAGGGACGGAGACGTCCGAGCCCTACGACGCCCTGGTGCTCTCGCCCGGCGCGGTCCCGGTCCGGCCGCCGGTGGCGGGGATCGATTCGCCCGGCGTGTTCACGCTCCGCAATCTCGAAGACACGGACCGGATCCATGACTGGATTTTGCGGCGGAAGCCGAAGCGGGCGGTGGTGGTCGGCGGCGGATACGTCGGCCTGGAGATGGTCGAGAACCTCCATCGCCGCGGCATGGACGTCGCCGTATTGGAGCGGCTCGACCAGGTGATGCCGCCGATGGACCCGGAAATGGTCGCGCCGGCACACGAGGAGCTCCGCAAGCACGGCGTCGACCTGCGGCTCGGTTCGGCCCTGGCCGCGATCGAGCCGGCCGCGCAAGGCGATCAGATGGGCGAACTGACCGTGGTGGCCCAGGGCGGCGCGCGAATCCCGGCGGGCCTGGTAATCGTCGGGGTGGGAGTGAAGCCGGACGTCGACCTGGCCCGCCGCGCCGGCCTCGAGATCGGGGCCCTGGGCGGCATTGTCGTGGACGCGGCGATGCGCACGAGCGATCCGGCCATTTGGGCGGTCGGCGACGCCGTCGAGGTCCCGGACTTCGTGACGGGGCACTACGCGCTGGTGGCGCTGGCCGGCCCCGCCGCCCGGCAGGGCCGCATCGCCGCCGACGCGATCTCGGGCCGGGAGTCCCGCTATCGCGGCACCCAGGGGACCGCCGTGGTCGGCGTTTTCGACCTCACGCTGGCCATGACGGGCGGCTCCGAGAAGTCGCTCCGCCGCGCCGGCATGGCCTTCGAGAAACTCTACCTCCACGTCGCCGATCACGCCACCTATTATCCCGGGGCCGAACCGATCGCGCTCAAGCTGCTCTTCTCCCCCAGGGACGGCCGACTGCTGGGGGCCCAGGCCGTGGGCCGCTCGGGCGTGGACAAGCGGATCGACGTGCTGGCGATGGCGATTCAGAAAGGGGCCACGGTCTACGACCTCGAGGAGGCCGATCTCTGCTACGCCCCGCAGTACGGCAGCGCCAAGGACCCGGTGAACATGGCCGGCTTCGCGGCGGCCAACATCCTCCGCGGCGACGTCGCCGTGGCCCACTGGAGCCAGTGGCGGGCCCTGGAGGCCGCCGGGACGCTGCCCGTGGTGTTGGACGTCCGCAGCCCGGCCGAAGTGGCCGCCTCCCAGGTGCCCGGCACGATCCACATCCCCCTGGG